>CAZWJB010000005.1:0-22448 GCA_964634485.1 uncultured Thiohalobacter sp.
TCGACCCCAGACTAAAGTCGGCACTGCATAACCATTTTCGCGGAGAAGTATTACCGGTCGAACGCGTGATACTGGATCTGCACAGCGGGCGCTTTTTTGGTCAGCTGGGACCCTGGGTGTTTGACGCAGCGGCGCTGTTGCTGATCCTGCTGTCCCTGTCCGGCGCCTGGATCTGGCTGAAACGCCGCCGTTAGGCGGCCTGCAAAAGAACAGCCGTTACTACATTTTCGACTGCTGGTAATTTTTCAGCCCTACCTTTTCGATCAGCTCCAGTTGGGTCTCCAGCCAGTCGATGTGTCCTTCCTCGCTCTGCAGAATATCCTCGAACAGCTCGCGCGAGACGTAGTCCTTGATCTGCTCGCAATACTCGACAGCTTCGCGCAGTAGCGGCACGGCCTCCATTTCGAGTTCCAGGTCGCAACGCAGCATCTCCTCGGTGTTTTCGCCGATTTTCAGCTTGCCCAGATCCTGCAGATTGGGCAGCCCTTCCAGAAACAGCGTGCGCTTTATCAGCGCATCGGCGTGTTTCATCTCGTCGATGGACTCTTCGTATTCCTTTTCGTTCAGCTCCTTCAGCCCCCAGTCTTCGTACATGCGCGCATGCAGGAAGTACTGGTTGATCGCAGTCAGTTCGTTTCTGAGGGCCTTGTTGAGATACTGAATGACTTTCTTGTCGCCTTTCATTAGCTGGCTCCGTACTGTTCAGGGTAAGCGGTGGCAGAAATCCGACCGGTACAGGGAACTATAGCGCGCAGCACCGGAGGGTCAATATCAATCCGGGTATCCGTGAAGTGAGGGGCTGGCTTACCGGGCCAGCCTACCTGGGTGCGGGATTATTGTATGGCCCACCATTGCGCGCCTGTTCCAGAATGCCGCGGGCGCAACCGGCGCACTTGCCGCACTGGCTGGCAACTCCGAGCTGTTGTTTTAGATCACGCACATTGTCGATACCTTCGCTGGCGGCGGCGCGAATCTGACCACAGGTAATCTGCTTACAAATACAAACGTACATGCGACCTCCTCAGAACGTGAGGCCAATGTTAATGAGAATGAGTCCTATTGTCAATAGAGTCGGCTGCCAGATCTGCTCAACGACCTGCTCGCACCAGTCCGCCCAGCCCCGCATTCTCCAGCGTGCTGTGCAGCAAGGCACGCACCGCACCCGCATCCTCAAATGCCCAGGCCTCGTCCAGCAAAGTGTTGATTTCCGGCATGCTGAAACTGCGTATCGCCCACTTGACCCGCAGCAGGCTGGCCGAACTCATACTCAGCGAATCGACTCCCATGCCCAGCAGCAGCAATGCGGCGGCCGGATCCCCCGCCATTTCACCGCATACACTGACAGGCCGTTCCACCTCATGCGCACTATCGATCACCTGGCGTATCGCCCTCAGGACAGCGGGATGCAGGGCATCAAAGAGCTCTGCCACCTGTGCATTGTTACGGTCCACGGCCAACAGGTACTGGGTTAAATCATTGCTCCCGATGGAGAAGAAATCCACGCGCTTCGCCATCTCGGGTATCTGGTAAACCGCTGACGGGACTTCAATCATTACACCGATCTTCGGATACTCGAGCTTCTCCTCCCCCTCCTCCAGCAGCTCTTCATAGGCCCGTTTTATCAGTCCAAGCGCACTGTCGATTTCCTTCACGCCACTGATCATGGGTAACAACAGCTGGAGATTATTCAGCCCCGCATCAGCCCGGAGAATGGCACGCACCTGGCTGAGAAAAATCTCCGGGTGGTCCAGCGAGATACGGATACCACGCCAGCCGAGAAAGGGATTGTCTTCTTCGACCGGGAAATACGACAACATCTTGTCGCCTCCGATATCCAGGGTACGTACTGTTACAGGCGCAGGCGCAAAAGCTTCCAGCACCTGCCGGTAGGTGCTGCGCTGCTCCTCCTCTCCCGGGAAACGGTCGCGTACCAGGAACGGGATCTCGGTACGGTACAGGCCGACGCCTTCGGCGCCACAACGCAGCGAGGGCGTGATGTCGGTCAGAAGCCCCGTATTCGCATACAGCGGCAGTCTCTTGCCATCTGATGTTTCCGATGGCAGTTCGATCAGATCCTGCAATTCACCTGTCAGCTCTGCCTCTTCCCGCTGCAGGCGCTGGAATTCCTTGCGGATAGCCGCCGAGGGGCGCACAAACAACCGTGACTGGTAACCGTCGACAACGAGTTCCTGGCCATCCAGACGGCCAACCGGAAGGTCGTCAACACCCATCACCGCGGGAATTCCCAGGGCGCGCGCGAGGATAGCCACGTGCGATGCACTGGAACCACTCGCGGAAACCACTCCGGCGAGCTGACCGACAGGTACTTCAGCCAGCTGACTCGCGCTCACTTCCGCACCCACCAGTATGGTATCCGGCGGAAAACTCCGGGTAACCGGGGAAATACTCTGCAGCCGTTCCAGGATACGCCGGCCCAGATCACGCACGTCGCTGGCGCGTTCGCGCAGGTAGGGGTCTTCCATATCCTCGAACGCCGTTACATGTTCGCCGATGGTGTCGCGTAAGGCACCGGGTGCCCAGTTTCCCGCCCGGATGCCCTCGATGGTGCCGTCGACCAGGTTTTCGCTGCGCAACATCAGTATCAACGCATCGAACAAAGCGATGTCTTCCACCGGCAGTGTATCCACCATGCGTGCGGACATCATACGCATATCCCGTTCCACACCCGCGACTGCGGCATGGAATCCCGCGATCTCCGCGTCGACATCCTCTGCCATGCGGTCAGGGATCGCTTCCAGGTTGGCCAGCGGATATACCACGCAGGCGCGCCCTACCGCAGCGCCCGGTGTTCCGGAAGCACCCTTCAGGGCATAGCGCGATTCATCGGAACCCTGCAACAGACGACTGATATCGCCGCTGGCTCCGGCATGACTGATGGCGCCAGCCAACTGGGCCGCCAGGGTAAACAGGAAGGTTTCTTCCTGTTCGGCAAAGCGGCGGCGCTCGCGTTGACGTACCACCAGCACACCCAGCACGTTGCGGTGCTGAATAATAGGCACACCAAGAAAGCCGTGGAATGGTTCTTCACCGATATCACTGGTAAAAACGTAGGCAGGATGATCAGAGGCATTGTCGAGGTTAAGCGATTCCTCGCGGCGCGCAACCTCGCCCACCAGGCCACGCCCGAAATTCAGGCGCACCTCACCAAGGGCTTCCCTGTTGTAACCATCCGTCGCCATCAGTACGTGCTGCCTGCGCTCGTTGTCGACGAGGTAAACAGAACACACATCCACCACCATCGCCTGTTTGACGCGGGCAACAATAATCGCCAGCGCGCGCGCCAGATCCGGCGCGCGATTGACTTCCTGTATGGTTCTACGCAGGGTATCGAGCAAGTATCGGTATCCGGTTCAGACAGGGTGTAGCACCCTGCATCGGGTTAGCGTGCAGAAGAACGGGACTCTTTTGGAAAGACCAGTGGCGCGAGTTCCTTTAACGCCTTTTTGTATACAGTACGCTTGAATGAAACCACTTCATTCAACGGATGCCAGTAATCGACCCAGCGCCAGTTATCAAACTCGGGCCTGGTACCGAGATCCAGCCGTACAAACCGTTCCTCACCGACCAGGCGCAACATAAACCATACCTGCTTCTGGCCGACGCATATCGGTTTCTGGTGACGGCGGATAAAACGCTCCGGCAACCGGTAGCGCAGCCAGCCACGTGTCGAGCCGAGGATATCAACGTGCCGGGGCTCCAGGCCGATTTCCTCTTCAAGCTCGCGGTACATCGCCTGTTGTGGTGTTTCTTTGGGGTGAATGCCGCCCTGCGGAAACTGCCAGGCATCCTGTCGAATGCGACGCGCCCACAGCAGCCGGCCATCGGGCCGGGTAAGAATTATGCCCACATTGGGCCTATAACCATCAGGATCAATCACTTGCAAGCCTGGTCATCAAATGGACATGTTGCATTCATTGTACACGGGGCAATGAAAGTCGCAAATCAGCAAACCCTGATTTACCTTTTTCGGTCAGACCGCTATGCTGGGCCGCTGATTAGCCTGATACGATTACAAATCATGGCCTTAGCTCTTTTTGACCTGGACAACACGCTGCTCGACGGTGACAGTGACTACCTGTGGGGGTGTTTTCTGGCAGAACACGGGATTGTTGATGGCGAGGCCTACGAATCCGAAAATCGGCACTTTTATGATCAGTATCTTGAAGGTTCGCTGGATATTCATGAATTTCTGCGCTTTCAGCTAAAACCGCTGGCGACCCACAAGCGAGTCCAACTGGAGGCATGGCGGGAACAGTACCTGGTGGAAAAAATCGATCCGATTCTGCTGCCACGCGCCAGGGCACTGCTGGAAAAACACCGTGCGCAGGGAGACCAGCTGCTGATCATTACCGCCACAAACCGTTTTATTACCGAGCCCATCGCAAAACGCTATGGCGTTGACCAGTTGCTGGCGACTGAACCGGAAATTATCGACGGGGAATACACCGGCGCTGTCAACGGCACCCCCTGCTTTCAGAACGGCAAGGTTGAGCAGCTGCACAACTGGCTTGAGAAAGAAAACCAGACACTGGATGGCAGCTGGTTCTACAGCGATTCCCACAACGATCTGCCCCTGCTTGAGCAGGTTAACCACCCGGTTGCTGTTGACCCTGACGATAAACTGAAGTCCCACGCCCAGGCAATGGGCTGGCCAATCACAAGTCTGCGGTAGTGCATCAGGCCCGCACAATCCCTCTGTTACTGGCACTGGCCGGCGCCGCGCTGCTGGGAGGCTGGTTCAGCCTGGAAACCGGTTCCGTATCGCTGTCTATCCTGGATGCCATCCAGCAGCCCGGGTCACTGAACGCACAAATATTCTGGGAGCTGCGTTGGCCGCGAACGGCTACCGCTTTTGTCACCGGCGCGTTGCTCGGCGTTGCCGGTGCCTTGATGCAGGTACTGTTGCGCAACCCGTTGGCCGACCCGTACATACTGGGCGTATCCGGTGGTGCATCGGTCGGCGCCCTGTTAGCCATACTGGCTGGAGCCAGTACGCTGCTGCTGCAATCCTTCGCATTCGGGGGAGCGCTGTTTTCCACACTGCTGGTGTTTTCCCTGGCGCATGGTCAGGGCAACTGGGATACCACCCGCCTGCTACTGACCGGCGTGGTACTGGCCGCCGGTTGGGGAGCCATTATCAGCCTGCTGCTCGCCATCAGCCCCGGCGTGCAGATACAGGGCATGCTGTTCTGGCTGATGGGAGACCTCAGCGCTGCGCATACGCCGCTGATCGGCAGCCTGGTGCTGGTACTGGTAGCGACGCTCGCACTCCTGCTTTCGACTTCACTCAACCTGCTGGCAGGCGGCGAGCTGCAGGCCACGGCACTGGGTGTGGAGACAGGCAAACTCCGCGTCACTATCTATATACTGGCATCACTGGCGACGGCTACGGCTGTAACCCAGGCGGGCAATATCGGTTTTATCGGGCTGATCGCACCGCATATGCTGCGTCTTGCCGGCGCACGCGACCACCGCGCACTGATTCCGGGAGCGCTTCTGCTGGGCGGCACCCTGCTGCTGTTTGCCGACGGCCTGTCGCGGCTGGTCATCGAGCCCCGGCAGTTACCGGTCGGCGTATTGACCGCATTACTCGGTGTACCCCTGTTCCTGTTCCTGCTGTACCGATCCCGGCGGATGCGGTATGCCTGATCCCTTGCTCAGCTGCAGCGGCATCGAAGCGCAGGTTGGCAATGTCAGCGTTGCCCGCGGCCTCGATCTGGACATCCAGGCCGGTCAGTTCTGGTGCCTGCTCGGCCGCAACGGCATCGGAAAAACCACGCTGCTGCATACACTGGCTGGTCTGCACGCACCGGCTGCCGGAACCATCAGGCTGAACGGTACACCAATGCCGCAACTGCAACGACGGGACATAGCCCGGCAGCTGGGCATCCTTTTCCAGGATAACGAAGACAGCTTTCCTGCAACCGTATTTGAAACGGTGTTGCAGGGCCGCCATCCATACCTGCACAGCTGGCAATGGGAAACCGCCAGCGACCATGAGATCGCCTCAACGGCATTAACCCGGCTCGATCTCGGTAATTTCAAAAACCGCAATGTGCAAACCCTTTCCGGAGGAGAACGCCAGCGGGTCGCTATTGCCACACTGTTAACCCAGCAAACCCGTCTGCTGCTGCTGGATGAACCAACCAACCATCTGGATCTGCACCACAGGCTGGTAATCCTGGAAATCCTGTTGCGCGAATGCAGGGAAAGGCAAAAGGCTGTGTTTATGGTGCTGCACGACATCAACCTGGCGGCCCGCTTCGCCGATCATATACTTCTGCTGCTGGGCGACGGCGAAACACGTGCCGGCGGCACGCAGGAGATACTGCAAACCACGCTGCTGGAGCGCCTCTACGGCCACCGTCTCATCGAACTTGAAACCCCCGCAGGCACAGCGTGGCTGCCCCGGTAACCGCCAGCGCCACCGATAATTTCGTCGAATTATTTAACGCCTTCGCTCGCCTGCTTCACGGACAGCGAATCTCTTAGGCATTGTTTTAAAATAATATATTTAACAATACCTTTCCTCCCCTCCACGCGCACCAGTCGAAATACCTTACAAACAGCTCTTTCAAATATATACAGATACAGCTAACCCATTGAGTTTTAACAGACCGCCTGATACGGCATGCCAATTGCTCTGTTCTAACTGGTGTAGCTATGAGAACGGGGCTCATGAGAATCCAGGCACAATCTATAGCAATCGATTCGGGAGATGACTCCGCCAGCGAACGCAGAGCTGAGCAGGAGCGACGCCGCCACAGCTGGCGCACGTTGACCTATTGCGGATTACAGGGACAAGGCCGCAGACGTCACGCGCGTCGCGATGGCCACAGCTACTATCTTGACTGGTATAAACCCAGCCTGGTATTCACCGGCCTGGCGGTGCTGCTGCTGAGCTGCCTGGATGCCCTGTTAACACTGACCCTGCTGAATCGGGGCGCCTATGAGGCTAACCTGCTCATGGCACACCTGCTGGAAACCAGCGATATCGTTTTTGTTGTCACCAAGGTCACCGTTACCGCCATCGGTATCGTATTTCTGCTTATGCATTCCCACTTCCGGCTGCTGAACATCACCAGCTGCAAACACGTATTACAGTTCCTGGTTCCCGCCTATGGTCTGCTGATAATTTACGAACTGTTTCTACTGGGGCTGATAAAATGACACGTCAGATCAACTGGCAAACAATCGCTGCCACCAACGACGCCGATTCCCCGGCTGCGGCACTGGCGCTTGCAGATCGACTGGCGGCAGCTTGGAAAGGATCCAGCCGGGCAACGGCGGGTTATCGCTGTAACCGCAGGAAACACCCAGGTTATTGGGGTCAAAAATTTTCACAAAACCAGGCGCACTGGCATCGTCCACATAAACAATGCCGCAATAGTCCTCTTCGTGTTCCTTGCGTAACAGTTCGTCCACCTGTTCGATAAAGTGGACAACCTCGCTTTCGGACATAATCTCGCTGGGCGGCTCTTCACCCACTGCATACAGATACCACGCACCTGCCGCATCATCACGCACGCGCTGCCATAACTGATCCAGCTGCTCCCAGCGCATAATCCCTGCAAACGTGCCTTTAAAAACACTGCGAAAATCAGTTTGTTCATTGTTCATTTGCCATGACCATTTTTCAAACGTGGGCTGTGTAAACCTGCAGAACTTCCCTAGCCCGCCCAGCCCGCCAGGGTAAGAAATGAAAGCGCAACCAGCCAGATTGTCAATGTGCGCCACACCAGGCGCATGGCAGCCCGCACCGGTGATTGTAGAGTGCCTTCCGTACCCTCTTCCGCTTGCAGGCCCAGCGCACCGGCGCCGGTAACGGCCAGCACCTGCTCTGAACCTTCGGTACCCTGCGGGTGGTCGCTGTGCACCTTGCGCCATCCCTCCAGTGCTGCATCGAAGTGCCCGCTCAGCGCATACCCCAGCGCCACCAGGCGGGCAGGCAACCACACGAGGACTGCGTGCAACCAGGCAACGCTGTCGCCGAACTCACTCTGGTCACGACGCTGCTGATACAATACCGCTGCACTGCGATACAGTACCGCACCCAGCGGCCCCAGCAGTACAAACCAGAACAGAACGGCGAACAGCCTGCTATTGGCTTCCACCAGAATGGCGCTCGCGAGTTTGCGCACACAAGCCAGCGGATCTTGCGGTGCTGCCTCTCCCTTCAACAGACGGCCGGCAGCACGCTGGTGCAAATCCGCGTCGCTGGACTCGGATACTTCACACCAGTTGTCCACGTCTACCGCCAGGTCGCGCGGCCCCATGCAGTACAGGAATACAGCGACATAGAACAACAGGCCCACCAGGCCAAACAACCCGTCGGCGAGCCAGCTCTGCAACAGACCGGTCGTGATCCATATCGGTGACAGCACCAGCACCAGGCCACCGATGTGATCCCAGGCAGGCCCGCTGAAACGCGCACGCATCCAGTCGATGTAATCCAGAAATTGACTGTAATGGCGATATTCGTGCAGATGCGTCAGCAAACGATCTGCCGCAATCCCCAAAAGTACTGATAAAAGAGTCATATTGCTGAACGCTACCGCCTGCCCGCGCAGGAAGTCAAGTTAACAGGCGCCTCAGCCTGTCCCAATCGAACGCAGGGCCGGGGTCGGTTTTCCGGCCGGGCGCAATATCACTGTGCCCGACCACATCCCCTTCCCCGATATTCGGAAATCTGTCGCGCAGCGCAGCAATGACCAGAGCCAGCTGCCGATACTGTATGTCTGCATACGGCTGGTCGTCACAGCCTTCCAGTTCGATACCAATTGCAAAATCATTGCAGGATTCCCGGTTCCGGTAACAGGAATTGCCCGCGTGCCAGGCGCGATCCGTAAACGGGACATACTGCACGAGTTCCCCGTTGCGGCGGATCAGCAGATGCGAGGACACACACAGCCCCTCGATCTCTGCAAAACAGGGGTGCGCAGAGATATCCAGGCGGTTGGTGAAAAATTTATCGATCCAGTCACCACCATATTCACCCGGCGGCAAGCTGATACCGTGTACGACGATCAGGGAAATATCACAACCCGGCGGGCGGGCGTCGCAATTTGGCGACAGCACCCTGCGCGCTTCAACCAGCCAGGCTCCATCTGTCGACAATTTCATAGCGTGTCCCGTGGCAACTCCACAACCATTATCCCGGATTATGGAGTCTCAGCCTATTCCGTTACAATGTGCGCCTTGTTTAACAGATTCCGGTATCACAAGGAGCTTTTGTGAAATCTATTACCCTCATTCTTGTCCTGCTCCTCGGACTTGTCACAACGGCTATGGCAGAAACCCGTTACGTCAGTGATCGCCTGGAAATCCAGATGCGTACCGGCAAGGGTACCAAGTTCAGGATTATGCGCATGTTACCCAGTGGTACTGCGCTGGAAGTCCTCGAAACCGACAAGGAAAACGGCTACACGCGGGTTCGGGCGCCGGGCGGCGTGGAAGGCTGGGTGCTGACCAGGCTGCTGATGAAGGGTCAGGCAGCGCGTGACAAGCTGGCGGACGCCGAGAAAAGGCTGGCACGCCTGGAGCTGGAAAACCGCAAGCTCAGCAGTTCCTTCGAAAACATGAAAAAAGAAAAGGGTGGCAGTGACCAGGAACGTCAGCAGTTGAGCAAGGAAAATCGCAAGATAAGCCAGGAGCTCGAGAACATCCGCCGCACTGCTTCCAGTTCACTGGCTATCGACGCCGAAAACAGGGAACTCAAAAGCCGTATTGTGGCCTACGAACGGCAGGTCCAGAGCCTGCAGCAGGAAAATAGCGGCCTGAAGGACCGCACCGCACGCGACTGGTTTATGGTCGGCGCCGGTGTGGTTATCCTCGGCATGATCATCGGCCTGATCATTCCCCGCATCCGCTGGCGCAAGAAATCCAGCTGGGACACCCTGTAGACACCAGGGGGTTTAGAGTTGGCCGACGGTCCCAAACCGTGGCGTCGGCAAACTCTTTGTAGCAGCGGCTACTCGTCGGTTACACAACCCTGCGAGGCATCCTTTACGTTCTTGATGTACTTGTACAGAGTACCGCGTTCAGCCTTGTAGGGCGGCATTTGCCAGGCGGCGCGCCGCTTTTCCATTTCCGCGTCGCTGACATCAACCGTAAGGCTTTGCGTCCCGGCGTCAATCGAGATGACATCACCGTTCCTGATCAGACCAATAGGCCCGCCCTCCTGCGCCTCGGGCACTACGTGACCGATAATGAATCCGTGTGATCCCCCGGAGAAGCGCCCGTCGGTAATGAGCGCAACGTCCTTGCCCAGGCCTGCACCCATGATGGCCGATGTTGGTGTCAGCATCTCCGGCATGCCCGGGCCGCCCTTTGGTCCTTCGAAACGGATCACGACCACGTCGCCTTTCTGAATCTCCTTGTTCTCCAGGCCCGCGAGCATATCCTCTTCACAGTCGTAGACCCGCGCCGGACCCGAGAAGGCCAGCCCTTCCTTACCGGTAATCTTGGCCACTGATCCACCCGGGGCCAGGTTACCCTTGAGAATCTGTATGTGCGCGGTTTCCTTGATCGGCCTGTTCATTGGCAGGAAAACATCCTGGCCGGGTTTCAGGCCCGGTAGATCAGCAACATTTTCCGCGAGAGTGTTACCGGTAACTGTCAGACAGTCACCCGTCATGAGTCCCTGTTCCAGCAGGTATTTGATAACCGCAGGTGTTCCACCTATGTTGTGCAGATCCTCCATCACGTAGCGGCCGGAAGGTTTCAGGTCAGCCAGGAACGGCACCCGGTCGCTTGTTTTCTGGAAGTCTTCGATATCCAGCGGCACACCCACCGAGCGCGCCATGGCGATCAAATGCAACACGGCATTGGTCGAACCACCCAACGCCATGACAATCACCATGGCATTCTCGAACGCCTCACGGGTCATGATGTCACGCGGCTTGATATCTTTCTCCAGCAGGTTCCGTATCGCCTGCCCCGCCTGCAGACACTCTTCCAGCTTGCCGGTATCGACCGCCGGGATGGATGAACTGTAGGGCAGGCTCATGCCCAGTGCCTCGATCGCAGAAGCCATGGTATTGGCTGTATACATCCCGCCGCAGGCACCCGCACCCGGGCAGGAACGTTCGACAATCTTTTCCCGCTCTGCATCGTCAATCTTGCCGGCGATGTATTCACCATAGCTCTGAAATGCCGAGATGATATCCAGCGTCGCGTTTTTCCAGTGTCCCGGCTTGATGGTACCGCCGTAGACCATCAACGAAGGTCTGTTGATACGCCCCATGGCAATCAGAACGCCCGGCATGTTCTTGTCACAGCCAGGAATGGAAATATTGGCGTCATACCACTGGGCATTCATTACCGTTTCAACCGAGTCCGCGATGATGTCGCGCGACTGCAACGAATAGCTCATGCCATCGGTGCCCATGGAGATACCGTCACTGACACCGATGGTGTTGAAGCGCATACCCACCAGGCCGGCGGCCTTGACCCCCTCCTTAACCTTCGCGGCCAGATCATTGAGATGCATATTGCAGGTATTGCCCTCCCACCAGACGCTGGAAATGCCGACCTCGGCCTTCTGCATATCTTCGGCCGTCAGCCCGGTGCCGTACAACATGGCCTGGGAAGCACCCTGCGATGGTGGTTCGGTGATACGTGAGCTGTATCGATTCAGTTTTTCGGACATGAGCCACCTCAAAAAGACCGGAACGCCATTATCAAACGGAATATTGTACCGGCCATCGGAGCCCGCTCCAATGCACTTTTATCAGATAAACCAAAAAGCCCGCGTGCCAGGGCAAGCGGGCTTTCAGCACCAGGGGTTGATCAGGACTGGTGACAGCCCTTGAAGCCGAAGATCGAATAGGCCGGACACCAGGCCATTAAACCGGTCAGCAGCGGCACTGCGCCAATCAGTCCCCATGGAAACAGCATATCTGCCAACGGGCCGACAAGGGCCAGTGCCAGCAGAGCACCTCCTGCGACTATACGAATACCGCGGTCCATACCACATACATTTGCCATGACTCACCTCACAGGATATTGTTGAAAACAGGATTCAACGATACCCGCCTGCGCTGCAAACAGCAGTGATTAAGTCACCGAAGTCGTATATCCGCGCGGTATTACTCAAACTTCCGCATCACACCATACATGCAACAGTTCGTCAGGCTTGAGAATTTCAACCGAACCACGGTGCACCGCGATCCAGCCCTGTTTCTCGAATACTTTCAGCTGACGGCTGATAACCTCACGCGCGGTACCCAGCTCGCTCGCCAGTTGCCGGTGAGTAGATGTCACCGGTCCCGGCCGGTTTTCGCAGCGATCAACCAGATGCTTTGCCAGCCTTGCATCGATGCGGCCAAAGGCCACATCCTCCACCCTCTGAATCAAACTACTCAGGCGCTGCCCCTGGCTGGTAAACACAAAACGGCGCAACGCCTCGGAGCTGCCCAGCGCCTCGTTAAATATATCCTGCGGAATAACAAGCGCCCGGGTTTCCGTTTCGGTTATACCCTCAGCAGGGTAAGATTCGTGGCTGATCAGGCATGAAGTGGTGATAACACAGGACTGGCCTGCACCCACGCGGTACAAAACCACTTCACGCCCACCCGGCGACAGGGTCTGCACCCTGACGCTGCCGTCCACCACGACCAGATAGTTACGGCACACATCGCCGCGGTGGAACACGGTCTGACCAGCCGGAAGACGTACACTCTGCACCTGGGCCCGCAACTGCTGCATGGATGCATCGCTCGCAGGAAACCATGCATCCAGTAGTTCTTCGGCGCTCTTCATGACACGACCAGCTTAGACAATAACAGCAGGAATTTGAAATAAAAAAAGCGCGGACTGAAAGTCCGCGCCAAGTACCGGTTCAGTGGAAGAGAGATGACTGAATATTCAACTGAACCGTGAAAACCGGGTTGTTCTGAAAAAACTCAATTACTTACTCAGCAAACCAGATGGTGACGCGCCGGTTGCTGGTCCAGGCCGCTTCTCTGGAGGCCTCAGCCTGCGGCTGACTTTCCCCGAAGTAGTGTAATTCTATCGCCTTGTCTGTGACCCCGCGGGAACGCAGGAAACGCGCTGCCATGGCGGTACGCCGGCGCGACAACTCCATATTGTAGTCAGGCTCGCCACGCGCATCAGCGTGTCCACCCAGTATGATGCGGAAATCCTTGCGCTTGCGGTAATCGCGTGCGATCTGCTCAAGTGTACGGCGTGCAGCGCGGCTCAAGCGGTCACTGTTGGTGGAAAAATACACGGTCTTTTCGCTGGTGGGTTCAAAATCCAGGTTCAGGAGACCGGCTGTACACTCGAGGAACTCCGGCAGCGCCTCGCGAAACCGTACCGGTAACAGGGCGACACTCACCTGGTCCTGTCCATCACCCCAGTCGGAAAATTCAATGACCGGCTGCATCCCTTGCTCAAGTTCGTAATAGATTCGCATCGCCTGATCACGCGGCACGCGCAACGGCGTCTTGCCTCGCTTGAGCTCAAAACTGCCCAGCGCGCGTCGTCGGTCCGCTGCATGGTTCCAGGCGGGCGCCTCGGAATGAAGCTGGACCTTGTGATCCTTCACTGGCGGTTGATCCACATGCAGGGAAAACTGCAGGCGGTGCCCCGATACCTGCTCAAAGCGCACCCGGCCAAAGTGCGGAATCGTATGGGTCAATGTGCATTGTCCGGTGCCTGATTCGACTTTCCAGCTCGACTGTTCCCAGCTGGCCTGGAATTGCTGGGTAGATGCCGACAGCGCAGTGCTGAACAAAAGGATCGGGAGCCAGAAACAAGGCGCCAAAGGGCTGCAGGAAAAACGGCTTTTCATACCCTGTGTTTCGACGCCCCCGCAGGGATTCTTGAGCATCAGGCCGATATCAGGAGCTGGTACGGTAATTGCCCGGCATCCGACGACTGCGACATTTTCACTGCAGATTGAAAAACTCCGCACACCAGGTCTGGAAAACACAACCATTTGTCAATCTGGCATGACAAATCGTCAGATACAGGGCTAAAAGCGTCGAATAAACATAAGCGAGGTGGTCAAGGGGCTGGCGATCAAACAGATTGCCGAGGAGGTCCACCTTTCCCACCAGGGGGTGAAAATGCACCTTGCGAAGCTGTTCAGGAAATTCAGGGTTAGCAACCGCAACCAGCTCATCCTTGCCGCATTTGACGAAATCAGCCCGGTCAAGGGTCTGTCTGTTCTGTTCCGCAACGGTCTTTCGAATCATACGGAACGGACCGACTGACTGCATACAAGTGGGCGATTCGGCATTTTCTGCCAATTTGTCAAAATGTTACCCAGGCACATAGGCCAATAGCCAGATAATACAATAATATAAACAAGTACTTATAATTAATTATCGTTGTGCGCAGCTCTGTTCCCTGGTCTACAATCAAGGGCACCCCAAATAACATGTCAGATTAGCAGTCAAAATGATCCTGCGGGAGGGGCCCATGAGCAGCAAAAAAATCTCGGTTGAAGTGCAGTCACTGATCGACGCCCAGGACAATCCGTTTGTACTGATCGACGAAAATTACAATATCGTCGCCGCCAATACCTCTTACAAACAAGCCTATGGCTTTACCGAACAGGAAATCCTCGAACACAAATGCTATCAGGTGTCGCACCGTTCTGACGTACCCTGTCACATGAACGGCGAAGACTGCCCGCACAAAAAGGTGTTCGAAACGCGCAAACCTCACCAGGTACTGCATATCCATTACGATACGCATGCTCAACCGGAGCATGTACGCATCAAGGGTTCCCCGATTTTCGGCCCGGACGGCACCATGTTCCTGGGTGAAGCCGTTTTCCCGCTGGCGCATACCGAGGACCTTGACTGCGAACATCAGCGCATGATCGGCAAGTCCAAAGCCTTCCAGGGCTGCATCGAAGCACTCACCCGTGCGGCGGAAACCGATGCACCGGTGCTGGTCTGTGGGGAAAGCGGTGTGGGCAAGGACCTGGCGGCAGAGTATATCCACCGGCGCTCGAAGCGCAGCGACCTTAGCTTTACCATGGTGGATTGCAGCGCTATTTCCGAGTCCGTCTTTGAAAGCGAACTGTTCGGGCACGAGCGCGGTGCGTTTACCGGGTGCATCGGTCGGCGCTACGGCCTGTTCGAACAGGCCGATGGCGGCACCCTGTTCTTCAACGAAATCGGTGACCTTCCGCAGCTGATGCAGGGCCGCCTGCTGAACGCCATGGAAACCGGCCACTTCCGGCGTGTCGGCGGACGCGAACTGCTCAGCGTCGATGCCCGTATCATCTGTGCTACCAGCCACAATCTGCGCAAGCTGGTCGCCGCCAGCAAATTCCGCGCCGACCTTTACTACCGTATCGCGGGGATCATCTGCGAGATCCCCGCCCTGCACCAGCGTCACAGTGATATACCGGACCTGGCCAGGGCTCTGCTGCAACGCATGGGCGCGGATGGTGACCCCAGTTATCACCTCACGGACGATGCTATAGATATTCTGCGCCGTTACGACTATCCGGGTAATGTGCATGAGTTACGCAATATCCTGCAAACTGCTGCATCACTGAGTACCAACGGCATCATCACGGCACAGGAAATCCATATCGAGGATTCGATTGATGCCAGGAATACCAACACCGTGATGCACCTGGTGGACGACAGTGAGCACGAACCGTCTATCAGGGGCCTGGAATCCCGGTACATTGCAGAACTGCTGGCGGAACATCAGGGGAAACGCTCCACGGTTGCGCAGATTCTCGGCATCAGTGAGCGCACCCTGTATCGCAAACTGAAGCAGTACGGATTGCAGGCGATTGGCAAGGCAAGCCCGCCCGCCCACCTGCAACGCAATACTGATCGAGCACAGGTCGGGCTGAGCATAGCGAAGCCCAACGGCCAGCCGCTCTGATTCATTCTTTTCCCGCATCGCAAATACCGGTACGCTGACTGCTATGAACAAGGCGCCCGGACTGCTGGAAATGATTCACGAGCTGATCGCCACGCCGTCGATCAGCAGCGTAAACCCCGATTTTGACCAGAGTAACCGGCCGGTTATCGAACTGCTCGCCAACTGGCTCACCGCTCTGGATTACGACGTCGAGGTACTGCCCATTGCTGGCAGCGGTGACAAAGCCAACCTGATAGCCACGCTCGGCAGCGGCCCCGGCGGCCTGGTGCTGGCCGGGCATACCGATACCGTGCCCTGCGACGAAGGCCGCTGGAACCATGACCCGTTCAAACTGACCGAAGCTGACGGCCGCCTGTATGGTCTGGGCACCTCAGACATGAAAGCCTTCCTGGCACTGGCTATCGAAGCAGCCGGCAGTTTTTCACCCCGGCAGTTCAGGGAACCCCTCATCATCGTCGCCACCGCAGACGAAGAAAGCTCCATGGCCGGCGCCCGCGCACTGGTCGAGGCACAACGCCCGCAGGCGCGTTACGCCGTTATCGGGGAACCGACCGGTTTGCGCCCGATTCGCATGCATAAAGGCATATACATGGAGTCCATCCATTTGCAGGGTCGCTCCGGGCATTCCAGCGATCCGGCACTGGGCAACAGTGCGCTGGAGGGAATGCGCAAGGTACTCAATGAACTGGTTACATGGCGCCTCGAATTACAGGCGCAAAACCGTAACCCGCTGTTTGAAATCCCGGTACCGACCCTGAACCTGGGACATATACACGGTGGAGACAACCCCAACCGGATTTGTGCCGACTGCGAGTTGCACATCGACTTGCGCCCCCTCCCCGGCATGGAAATCGACGCGTTGCGATCAACCATGCGGTCACGCCTGCATGATGCGGTCGCAGATACCGGACTGGAACTGACCTGCCGTGCACTGATTGAAGGCACGCCCCCCATGGATACACCCGCTGCTTCAGACATTGTGCGCAGTACCGAGGAACTGACCGGTTACAAGGCAACGTCCGCCGCATTCGGCACCGAAGGACCTTACTTCAATCAGATGGGTATCAGCACCGTAATACTCGGCCCTGGCGATATCGAGCAGGCCCATCAGCCGGACGAATACCTGGCGACGGACCGTATCGCTCCCGCTACCGACCTGCTGCGCAAGCTGATACAGCGGTTTTGCGTCGAGCCGGCAAACTGACCGCCGTACAGTTGTTTTTCAGTCCGCTAAAACGGTAACCTAGCCGGCATGGTCAACAAGCAGAATAAAGAACTTCCGCATTTTGTCGCCGGTTTCCGCCAGGCAGCGCCTTATATACAGGCCCACCACGGCTCGACCTTTGTTATCACCTTCGGTGGTGAGGCAGTAGACACAGGGTTTGAGCGGCTGGTCAATGATGTTGCGCTCATCAACACCCTCGGCGTGCGGCTGGTGCTGGTGCACGGCGCACGTCCGCAGATCGAACAACGCCTCAAACACGAACGCGCAGAAATCCACTACGTCAACGGGCTGCGGGTAACAGACGATGCGGCGCTCATCGCTGTCAAGGATGCGGTCGGCAGTCTGCGCGTCGAGATCGAGGCCAGGCTTTCCATGGGCCTGGTCAACAGCCCGCTGGCGGGCGCGCGAATCGGTATTGCCGGCGGCAACTTCGTGACGGCAAAGCCACTGGGGATACGCGACGGTATTGACTATTGCCATACTGGCGAAGTTCGCCATATCGACGCTGCGGGTATCCACGAGCAACTTGACGTCGGGCGCATTGTATTGCTATCACCGCTCGGTTACTCACCAACGGGGGAAGTCTTCAATCTCAGCGCCGAGGAGGTCGCTACCGCAGTGGCGGTCGCCCTGCACGCGGAGAAGCTGATACTGCTGGTTGATGCGGATGGATTACGCGACAGCAAACGCCGGCTGATCCGCCAGCTGTCACTGCTGGAAGCCGAACAACTGTTACGCTCGCGCCGTAAACTCAGCGGCAGCTGGGTCCGCCACCTCAACAACGCGGTCGGCAGCTGCCGCCGCGGAGTCAAGCGTGTACACCTGGTAGATCACAACATCGACGGTGGTTTGCTGCAGGAGCTGTTTACGCGTGATGGCGTGGGGACTCTCATCAGCACCGAACTCTATGAGGGTCTGCGTACAGCCACTATCGACGATGTTGGCGGGATACTCAAACTGATCGCACCGCTGGAAGACGAAGGAGTCCTGGTAAGGCGCTCACGCGAACTGCTGGAGATGGAGATCAACTATTTCCTGGTGGTCAAACGCGATGGCATGATCATCGCCTGTGCCGCACTCTACCCCTACACGGGCCACATCGCGGAACTGGCCTGCCTTGTGGTGCATCCTGACTACCGCGCCAACGGGCGCGGCGACAGCCTGCTGGAAGCCATTGAACTGCGTGCGCGCCAGAACGGCATAAAACGCCTGTTCGTATTGACTACGCGGACCTCACACTGGTTCAGGGAGCGTGGCTTTATCAGCGCAGAACTCGCCCGCCTGCCAGTCAAAAAACGCAAACTGTATAACTACCAGCGCAACTCCAAAGCTTATATCAAGGCGATTGAATAGTGCCGGCAAACAGATCTGACACAGAGTCGGAAACCCTGCGCATCGTCCAGATCACGGATACACACCTCTACTCGGACCCTGATGGTCAGTTGCTGGGGCTCAACACCCGGCACAGCCTGGAGAAGGTCATTGATCTGGTACTGGATGCGCAGCAACCGGACCTGGTGGTTGCGAGTGGCGACCTGACACACGATGGTTCACCGCAAGCCTACCGGCATGTACGAGACGAATTCCAGCGCATCGGTGTCCCGGTCTATTGCCTGCCCGGTAACCACGATGAGGCGGCCACACTGAACGCCTGCATGAACAACGACACTTTCCTCAGTGTGCGCAGCGAACGTGTCAACAACTGGCAGATGTTGTTCCTGGATTCAACGGTAGCCGGCAGCGAGGGCGGTCATCTGGGCAAAGCCGAGCTGGATGCTCTCGATGCTGCACTCGCCTCGTCTCCTGACCTGCCCGCGCTGATCTGGCTACACCACCAGCCGGTTCCTGTAGGCAGCCGCTGGCTGGACAGCATGGCGGTTGACAACCCGCAGGCCTTTTTTGATATCACAGACCGATACGCCCAGGTACGTGCCATCCTGTGGGGACATGTACACCAGCTGTTTGAACAACAACGCAACGGCGTACAACTGCTCGCCACTCCCTCGACCTGCGCCCAGTTCCAGCCCGGCAGCGAAAACTTTGCCGTAGACCTTCTGCCACCCGGTTACCGCTGGCTGGAGTTATACCCGGACGGATCTTTCACAACCGGCGTGGATCGCCTGCAGGAAATCCCCGGCGAGATCGATCCCGGTGCGCGCGATTACTAGCCTTCTTCGTTAAGCAGTATCCGGGTTCCGCCCAACTCAAGCGCCTGCTCGTCGATGAACTTCAGGCTCAACGTGCCCATGACCAGCATATCACCGTGTTTAAGCAACTGCCGCCTGACTGGTTTGCCGTTAACAAAGGTACCATTGGTACTGCCCAGGTCTTCAATGGTGGCTTCCATGGCATCGTCAAGATAGGCGCTGGAGGCAAGCGTAATGGATGCATGACTGCCACTGACACTGGCGTCGTCGGGTTGCAGTTCGTTGCCCAGGTTGCGCCCGATACAAAATCGCTCCTGCGTCAGGGCATGCTCGGCTACGACGTTTCCGTCAACAATTTGTAACAGTTTATACATTTTCGAATACCTCTTCTCGATTTAATACGGTTTAATCAGGCCGTCTTGCGCCGCCCTCCCTTGAACTGTAACCGGCATTTGCGAATCGCAACCGCCATCTCCGTACCGTTCGCAAAGCGCCGGGCGGGGTCCTTGTGCAAGGCCCGGCTTACCATGCGGCTGACATTTGCGGGCAATCCGCTACGCTGCTTGCGCAAGGAGGGCGTCTTTCGGTTGGCGATCTGGTACATCATCGTTGCGACCGAATCACCACTGAAAGGCAAACTTCCGGTTAATAGCTGATACAGGGTAACACCCAGCGAAAACTGGTCTGACTGGCCGTTTATTTTCTTTCCCGCCACCTGTTCAGGTGACATGTATGAAGGCGTGCCCAGTACCGTCCCGGTCCTGGTCCGCTTGCTGTCCAGTAGTCTGGCAATGCCGAAATCAGTGATCTTCGCCGCTCCGCTATCACGGTCATAGATAATGTTGCCTGGCTTCACGTCGCGATGAATGACCTTCTGGCGATGCGCATAGTCCAGACCGTCTGCAACCTGTGCAGCAATATCGAGCACTTCCCACACCGGCAGCAGGCTGTTTTTGTCCACCCGGACATCCAGACTTTCGCCATCAACGTAGTCCATGACCAGGTAGGCAACATCATGTTCCCTGCCGGCATCGTGGATAGAAACGATATTGGGGTGCGCCAGCCGGCCAACCGCCTCCGCCTCTTGCAGGAAGCGCCGGGCTGCCTCCTCCTGTTCCCGCTCCTCATAGTGTTCGAGCAATGACAGGGTTTTTACGGCGACCTGACGACCTATGGCAGGATCGACTGCAAGATAGACGATACCCACAGCACCACGCCCCAGTTCGCGCTCCAGCCGGTAACGACCCAGTACCGGCAGTTCCATAACCGGGCTGTCGAGCACCAGCGTCTGGTTGACAGCAGATCCGTTTGCGCCCGGGAAGCGTTCCGATAATGCCGCCAGCTGGCTGTAGCGACGAGCGGAATCGCGATAACCTGCAGCGCTTGCTTCCAGCTTTTCATAAACGGCCTGCGCCTTCGGCAGCTGGCGACGCCGCTCATACTCCAGACCCAGTTCATACAGGGATTCAAGCGCAGCCGGATCCGGCAGGGAGGGGACAAACTGCGCCATTGCCAGCTCCAGTTGTCCCTGTGCATGCAGATGCCCTCCCAATGCCACACGGGCATCAATCGACTCCTGACGCAGTTCCAGAAGCTTGCTCCACCTTCGATAAGTGAGGCTCAACACCGGCTGGGTGAGCAACAAAAACAGGCTCGGCACAACAACCGGCAGCCACAGTCCCTGCACAATCAGCATGACCAGGCCGGCGTTCAGCGCCAGCGCCGCCAGCAGCACTGAAACCACCGGGGCCCGTTTACCATGCCAGCAGGTGGGCAGAAGAACCAGGTACAGCGCAAACAGAAGCAGAAGTGCCCGCTGGACACCGTAGAACCAGGTGGGCATCACGAAGGCGTGACCGCTCCGCAAACTGTCCAGGACGTGCGCAGACCAGGTGACAGGGATGTAGCTCTGCCCTGCCGGACCTGTCAGGTCCGGAACCAGGGAGGGCGCAGTCAACCCCAGCAACAGTATCCGGTTGCGCAGTTCAGACTTCAGGCTGCTATCCTGCATAAGCTGTTTTGCCGAATAAACCGGAACCCGGTCTGCCGGGCGCGGGTAGTAAACCAGATCGGGGGCCGCAATAAACCGCTGTCCGTCAATCGATATACCAACTCCCGGCACTACCTTGACTGCTTCGCTTCCAGCAAACAAAGCCAGTTCGAAACCGGGCAGATAGCGGTTGCCCTCGCTGATCACCAGCGATACCCCGGACAGGTACCGGTTACCGTCATACGCTTCACTGGCACCTGCCCCGGCAACGCTATCGAGAAATACCGGCAGTGGGTAACGCGGCCTGATACCGGCCTGGAGCGGGGCAGCTAACAGGTATTGCAATACAGCCTGCTGCCAACCCACTTGCTGCCCGGTGGTCTCCAGCAGGAACCGGTCCGGGAGCGACGGCAAATCCACCTGTTGATCACCGGTCTCATACGGTGCGACAAGCACAACATCACCAGCCTCTTTCAGTGCTCCGGCCAGCTGTGCATCTGTATCGATCTTTTTCAGCCAGGCCCCGGCTTTGTTGCGCAGCGGGGTATCGAGAGTATCGAGTTCTGTTTGCAGAGAAGCAACTATGCGCGGTGTCTCATGGTCAGGCAAAGGGAGCATGAAACCAATCGCTTCAGGTTTCGATTGATGCAACCGTCGGACGACCGCAGCCAACCGGTCACGCGGCCAGGGCCAGGCGCCATATTCGTCAAGGCTTGCAGTATCGATAGCAATGACTGCCACAGAGCCGGATGACTCCGCTTCGGATAAAAAACGGCCCGCCAGATCGGGCAACAGGTCTTCTGCCCGTTGAAGAGGCAGGGTATAACTCGCATACAGGGCAAGGATCGCAACCAGGATAACTGCGAGACGATAGTTTACCCGGGAATGTGCATCGGTCGTGAATAAAGCCATTGAGAATATCCGTCGTGCTCATCAGGATTTATCGGTAGCACCAACACGGGCTTTACCGGCCTGTGAACAATATCCCGGCCGACATGCCGAAATATGAACGGGTTCTCATTTCTGACTGATAATAATCTCTACTACCTGAAGTTCGGGCAGCTGAAATGTTCACCAGACCTCAATCGCAGCCATCGTCTTCTGTTATTACCTCACCGGTTTCTGAATTCCGCAACGGGTTACCCGTTGCATCTGCCAGCTCTCGGACGATTTCGCTGCGTTTGAATAAATCACGCCGGCAAGG
>CAZWJB010000006.1:0-19715 GCA_964634485.1 uncultured Thiohalobacter sp.
CTTTATAGTTCACATTACAACAGCAATCGAGGAGAGCAGACAATGACGTTGACGAAGAAACTCAGTGCGGAATTTATCGGTACCTTCTGGCTGGTACTGGGCGGTTGTGGCAGCGCGGTGCTGGCCGCGGCCTTTCCGGATGTCGGCATTGGCCTGTTAGGCGTCTCCTTCGCGTTCGGGCTGACCGTCCTGACCATGGCGTTTGCCATTGGGCATATATCCGGTTGTCATCTTAATCCTGCCGTATCGCTGGGTCTCTGGTCCGGTGGCCGGTTTCCGGCGTCAGAACTCGGACCCTACATTATTGCGCAGGTCGTCGGCGGTATAGCAGGCGCTACAGTGCTCTATCTCATCGCTACCGGCAAAGCAGGCTTTGACGTGTCGGGCGGGTTTGCGTCCAACGGCTATGGTGAACATTCGCCGGGCGGTTACAGCATGACCGCGGCGCTGATCACGGAAATCGTCATGACCTTCATGTTCCTGATCATTATCCTCGGCGCCACGGATAAACGCGCACCTGCCGGGTTTGCGCCCATTGCCATTGGTCTGGGGCTGACCCTGATCCACCTGATCAGTATTCCTGTGACCAACACCTCGGTCAACCCCGCGCGCAGCACCGGGGTGGCCATCTTTGTGGGTGACTGGGCTACCGCCCAGTTGTGGCTGTTCTGGGTGGCGCCCTTCGCGGGGGCGTTGCTGGCGGGCGTTGTGTACCGCTGGCTGGGCAGCGAAGAGCAAGCCTGAGCACGGGATCAGGCTACATCTTCTGCATCGGAAGCGTTGTGTTCGCGTTCCAGTACCGGCCGCAGGAAGTGGCCGGTATGTGAGGCGCTGTTAGCGGCGACCTCTTCCGGTGTTCCCATGGCGATGATTTCACCGCCGCCATTACCGCCTTCGGGACCCAGGTCAACAACCCAGTCGGCGGTTTTGATGACATCGAGGTTGTGCTCGATGATCACTACCGTATTGCCATGATCGCGCAGGCGGTGCAGTACGCGCAGCAATTGCTCGATGTCGTGGAAGTGCAGGCCCGTGGTGGGTTCGTCAAGTATGTAGAGGGTCTTGCCGGTGTCGCGTTTGGACAGTTCCCTGGACAGCTTGACGCGCTGTGCTTCGCCACCGGACAGGGTGGTGGCGTTCTGCCCGAGGTGGATGTAGCTCAGCCCCACGTCCAGCAGGGTGTGTAACTTGCGTGCCAGCACAGGTACCGAGCTGAAAAATTCGGCCGCGTCCTCGACGGTCATCTCCAGTACTTCGTTGATGTTCTTGCCCTTGTAGCGGATGTCCAGGGTCTCGCGGTTGTAGCGTTTGCTCTTGCATACGTCGCAGGGCACGTAGATGTCGGGCAGGAAGTGCATTTCCACCTTGATGACGCCGTCGCCCCGGCAGGCTTCGCAGCGGCCGCCCTTGACGTTGAAGCTGAAGCGGCCGGGCTTGTAGCCGCGTGAGCGTGATTCCTGGGTGCCGGCGAACAGTTCGCGAATCGGTGTGAACAGGCCGGTGTAGGTCGCCGGGTTGGAGCGCGGAGTGCGGCCGATAGGACTCTGGTCAATGTCTACCACCTTGTCGAACTGGCCCATGCCTTCGACGCATTTGTGTGGCGCGGGCTCGGTGCTGGCGCCGTTCAGTTCGGCGGCGGCGACCCGGTACAGGGTGTCGTTGATCAGGGTGGACTTCCCCGAGCCCGAGACCCCGGTAATACAGGTCAGCAGGCCGACCGGTATATCCAGTGTGACGGATTTCAGATTGTTGCCGCTGGCGCCCCGGATGGTCAGCTGGCACTGTGGATCATTGACGGTGCGCATGGCCGGCATGCTGATGCGACGGGTGCCGTTCAGGTATTGCCCGGTCAGTGAGGCGGGGTTTTCGATAATTTCCTGCGGGGTACCCTGCGCAACCACCTTGCCGCCGTGGATGCCGGCGCCCGGTCCCATATCGATGACATGATCTGCACTACGGATAGCGTCTTCATCGTGCTCGACAACGATCACGGTATTGCCCAGATCACGCAGGTA
This sequence comes from uncultured Thiohalobacter sp., assembly GCA_964634485.1. Lineage (GTDB taxonomy): Bacteria > Pseudomonadota > Gammaproteobacteria > DSM-19610 > DSM-19610 > Thiogranum. The sequence goes on from CAZWJB010000006.1 coordinate 2,016, forward strand.
GGTGAGGGTGTTCAGCAGGCGCTGGTTATCGCGCTGGTGCAGGCCGATGGATGGTTCGTCCAGGATGTACATGACCCCCACCAGCCCGGCACCGATCTGGCTGGCGAGCCGGATGCGCTGTGCTTCGCCACCCGACAGGGTGTCGGCGCTGCGCTCCAGGGATAGATAGTTCAGACCCACGTTCACCAGGAAATCCAGACGTTCGCGGATTTCCTTGACGATCTTTTCTGCAATGGCGCCGCGCCGGCCGGGGAGTTTGAGCCCGGCGAAAAAATTGCTGGCTTCGCCGACCGGAAGCGCAGCGATAGTCGGTAGCGTGCAGTCATCGACAAACACATGACGTGCGGCGCGGTTAAGTCGCGTGCCTTCACATTCCGGGCAGGGGTGGGTACTGAGGTAACGCGACAGCTCCTCGCGCACCACGCTGGATTCGGTTTCGCGGTAGCGGCGCTCCATGTTGCGAATGATGCCTTCGAAGGTGTGGCGCTTGACTTTGACGCCGTTGCGTTCGCTGAGGTATCGGAACTCGATCACCTGTCTGCCGCTGCCGTACAGGATAACCTCGCGGGCTTCGTCCGGCAGTTCGTCGAAGGGAGTTTCGATATCGAAGCTGTAGTGGTCGGCCAGCGAGCTGATGAGCTGGAAGTAGTAGGCGTTGCGCCGGTCCCAGCCGCGCACTGCACCACCGGCCAGGCTCAGGTGTGGATGCGCCACCACGCGTTTGGGGTCAAAAGACTGTTTTACGCCGAGACCGTCGCAGGCGGGGCAGGCGCCCACCGGGTTGTTGAAAGAAAACAGGCGCGGTTCGAGTTCGGACAGGGAATAACCGCATTGCGGACAGGCAAACTTTGCCGAGAAGGTGATCTCCGTGCCGTCTTCCATGCTGACTACGCGCGCCAGTCCGTCCGCCAGACGCAGCGCGGTTTCGAACGATTCGGCAAGGCGCAGCTTCAGGTCATCGCGCACCTTGAAACGATCCACTACCACGTCGATATTGTGTTTGCGGCGCAGGTCCAGCGCCGGTGTCTGGTCCAGCTCGACAACTTCGCCGTCGATACGCGCGCGGATAAAACCCTGCGCGCGTAACTCTTCAAGGATGCCCAGGTGTTCGCCCTTGCGTTCCTGTACCACCGGCGCCAGTAACATCCAGCGCGAGCCTTCCGCCTGCGTCAGTATCTGGTCGACCATCTGGCTGACGGTCTGCGCCTCCAGGGTGGTGGCGTGCTCCGGGCAGCGCGGTGTCCCGACCCGTGCAAACAACAGACGCAGGTAGTCGTGTATTTCGGTAATGGTGCCGACCGTGGAACGCGGGTTGTGCGAGGTGGACTTCTGTTCAATGGAGATGGCCGGCGACAGGCCTTCGATATGGTCGATGTCGGGCTTCTCCATCATCGACAGGAACTGGCGCGCATAGGCCGACAGCGACTCTACGTAACGGCGTTGCCCCTCGGCATAAATGGTATCGAAGGCCAGCGAGGACTTACCGGAGCCGGACAGGCCGGTCACCACGATGAGCCGGTCCCGCGGCAGGTCGAGGTCTACATCTTGCAGGTTATGCGTTCGTGCTCCGCGCAGGCGTATGCTGTCCATCTTCATTCCGGCTAAACATCGAACCTGCTACTATACGGGGTTTCCCAAATCCTGACCAAAAGGAAAACCGTTTCGTGAGCAAGGACCTGGATGCAGTTGCCGGAATGAGCCGGGCCGAGGCGCGTTCCGCTGCATCCATGGCGGTGATTTATGCCCTGCGCATGCTGGGTTTGTTCATGATTTTCCCCGTGTTTGCGCTGTACGCCGAACACCTGGAGGGTTTCACGCCGGCGCTGACCGGGCTGGCGATCGGTATCTACGGCTTGACCCAGGCATTTCTGCAAATTCCGTATGGTTTGGTGTCTGACCGTATTGGCCGCAAGCCGGTGATTATCTTTGGCTTGCTGGTGTTTGCCGTGGGCAGCGTGATGGCGGCCAGCGCAGACAGTATCTACGGTGTTATCGCCGGGCGCGCCATGCAGGGCGCCGGTGCGATTGCCGCGGCGGTAATGGCGTTTACCGCCGACCTGGTGCGTGAGGAACACCGGGTCAAGGCGATGGCCATCATCGGTATGAGTATCGGCGCCTCGTTCGCGCTGGCGATGGTGCTGGGGCCGGTACTGAATACCTGGATCGGCGTGCCGGGGATATTCTGGCTGACGGCGCTGCTGGCGATTGTCGGTATAGCGGTGGTTGTGCTGGCGGTACCCAATCCGGTCGTCACCCGCGTGCGGCGCGACGCCGAGCCGGTGCCGGCGCAGTTTCGTGCCGTGTTGCGCGATACCCAGTTGCTGCGTCTGGATACCGGCATTTTCTCGCTACACCTGATCCTGACAGCGAGCTTTGTGGTATTGCCGCTGGCCCTGCGTGACGTCGCCGGGCTGGAGGCCAGCAAGCACTGGCAAGTGTATATAGCGGCATTGCTGCTGTCGCTGCCGATGGTTATACCGTTCATTCTGCAAGCCGAAAAGCACCGTCGTATGAAACAGGTGTTTGTGGGTGCCATTGTGGTGATTGCGCTGGCGGAACTGGTGCTCTATGAATTTCACAGCCAGGTGCCGGGTATCGCGATCGGGCTGTTTATTTTCTTTTCGGCCTTCAACCTGCTGGAGGCCATGCTGCCCTCGCTGATCGCCAAATTGGCGCCGCCCGACAGCAAGGGGACGGCAATGGGCTTCTATTCCAGTTCGCAGTTTTTTGGCGCCTTCGTCGGCGGCTCTACGGGCGGCTGGCTGCACGGCCGCTTTGGCCTGGGATCGGTGTTTCTGTTCTGCGCGCTGGTGGCGCTGGGCTGGCTGGTATTTGCCGCCAGTATGAAGCAGCCACGCTTTCTGGTTACCCGGCTGCTCAGGGTCGGCAGGCTGGAGCCGGAGGCAGCGCGTCAGCTGGCGCAGCGCATGACGGCTGTGCCTGGTGTAACGGAGGCGGTCGTTATCGCTGAAGACGAGATCGCCTACCTCAAACTCGACGAGCGCGAGCTGGACAAGGGCGCACTGGATGCGCTCGCTGTACAGGACGCCTGAACCACGAATCAAACACTTGCGGACCGGGCTGGGCAGTGGCTGCAACAGCCGTTATGATTACAGGGTTCGGTATCCAGACAACATTCACAAGGTCACACGGAAGGTGACTTTGAACGAGGGGAAAAATCATGGCACGAGGCGTTAATAAAGTCATTCTGGTCGGCAACCTGGGCAAGGATCCGGAAGTGCGTTACATGTCCAACGGCAATGCGGTGTGTAATGCGACACTGGCGACCAGCGAATCCTGGAAAGACAAGCAGACCGGCGAACAGAAGGAAAAGACCGAGTGGCACAATATCGTGTTCTACCGCCGTCTTGCCGAGATTGCCGGTGAGTACCTGAAGAAGGGGTCGCAGGTCTATATAGAAGGCAAGCTGCAGACCCGCAAGTGGCAGGACAAGAGTGGCAACGACCGCTACACCACCGAAATCATCGCCAACGAAATGCAGATGCTGGGCAGCCGCGGCGGCAGTGCGGATTTCGGTGGCGGTTCGGCTTCACAGTCAGCTCCGGCGCAAGCCCCCGCAGCTGCCGCGGTGGCAGACGAGTTCGATGACGACATCCCGTTCTAGGAGTCACCTGAGACTATAATTGTAAAATATATTATCCTGGCCCCTATTATTAGGGGCTTTTTTCGTCAGACTACATTCTCCAGCACCATATTCTCCGACTTTGGTTCCGGCCGGAACACGTTGATCGGGATTTTCAGGTAACGGTTTAGTTTGGGGGAGTGCAAAAATACAATTAAAAATTAAGAATATTAATCAATAATTATAATTATATGAACAAACAGGCCTGCCAAGTTGAAGCGTTTCCATAGCAACTATCACCAAGCGACTGATTTCTAATTTAAACCCTTTGGATAGACGGCGCCGGGCAGGTTTCCACATCGTCACATCCATCCTAAGTTACTGTCCATAAAGCAGGAATTTTCGTTATTCACCTTGACAAGGTGGGGATTCGCTACCTATAGTGTAAAAAAGTGGGTCAAAGTGGAAATTAGTGGTAAATATGGGAGGTCGACGGGAGTCTGGTGTTCCGCGGTGGTAGTTCAGTCAAGCTCGATGCCAAGGGTCGGTTGGCGTTGCCAACCCGCTATCGGGCATTGCTTACCGAGCGTTATGACGGCCGGCTGGTGCTGACCGTGCACGACGACGGTTGCCTGTTGCTGTACCCGCAACCCGAGTGGGAAGACATCGAACTCCAGCTTATCCGCACCCCCAACCAGGACCGACGCACGCGCGACATGCAGCGTATGTTGGTCGGTTATGCCACAGAAATCGAGATGGACGGCAATGGCCGCATCCTGATTGCCCCGCGCTTGCGCGAATTTGCGAACCTGGACAAGAGTGTGGCGCTGGTTGGCGTGGGCAAGAAATTTGAAATATGGAACGAGGAAGGCTGGGAGCAGATCGGTAGTGGCTGGATGGGAGGACGTGCGGACAAAGAAGAACTGCCGCATCCACTTGAGTCGCTGACGCTTTAGCCTTGGCTGGTGAATTGCACCGTCCGGTACTGCTCGATCAGGTACTGGATGCACTACAGATCAAGTCAGACGGTTTGTATATTGACGGAACCTTTGGACGCGGCGGCCATGCAGCAGCAGTACTGGAAAGGTTGGGGGCACAGGGGCGGTTGCTGGCTTTCGATAAGGATCCCGATGCGCTGGAGTTTGCGGCGGACCGTTTCAGAGGGGAGCAACGCCTGGATTTGCGCCGTGGGAGTTTTGGGAATCTTGGAACGGTCGTGTCGGAATTGAAATGGACGGGGAAGGTGGACGGGATCCTGCTGGATCTCGGCGTGTCGTCACCACAACTGGATGATGCTGAACGAGGCTTCAGTTTTCTCAAAGACGGACCTCTCGATATGCGCATGAACCCGCATAGCGGTATCAGCGCCAGTGACTGGCTTGCCGGTGCGTCAGACAGGGATATCGCAGATGTGCTGTGGAAGTATGGCGAAGAGCGCTTCTCGCGCCGTATCGCACGTTCGATTGTCAATACGCGCGAAGAAAATCCTGTTACCACAACGTCACAGCTGGCTGGCCTGATCGCTGCGGCTGTGCCGGGCCATGGTCACAAGCGGCACCCGGCGACGAAAAGTTTTCAGGCGATCCGGATTTTCATCAACCGGGAACTCGACGATCTGGAAGCGGTTCTGCCACAGGCAGTTGATGTACTTGCACCCGGTGGCCGGCTGGCGGTGATCAGCTTCCACTCGTTGGAGGACCGTATCGTCAAGCGCTTTATACGTGATCAGCATAGAGGTCCGCAGCTGCCACCCGATTTGCCGGTGATGCCGGACAGGTATCGACCCCGTCTGCAGCCGGTGGGTAAACAGATACGCGCCGATGAGACGGAAATACAGGCCAATCCGCGCGCGCGCAGCGCGGTATTGCGCGTTGCGGAGCGTCTCGCATGAGAACGTTGTTGTTGCCGTTGTTGTTACTGGCGGTTATCGCTACCGGCATGGGTGCAGCTTATGCCAAGCATCAAAGCCGCAAGCTGTTTGTCGAGTTGCAGGCGCTGGAATCCGGGCGCGATGCCATGAATGTTGAGTGGGGGCAGTTACAGCTTGAACAAAGCACCCACACCACGTACGGCAAAGTTGAACATGCTGCACGCAAGCGCCTGGGCATGGAAATACCCGGTCCGCAACAGGTGGTGATTCTGCATCGATGAATACATTATGAGCAAACAGGCAAACATCAGCCGTACGCGCCGTTACGTATTGATGGGTCTGATGCTGACAGGCTTTGCGGTGCTTGCCGGTCGCAGTGGGCAATTGCAGTTACTGGACCGGGAATTTCTGCAGGGGCAGGGTGACCTGCGTCACCTGCGCGTGGTTCAGGTGCCTGCGCACCGCGGCATGATTGTCGATCGCAACGGTGAGCCGCTGGCTATCAGTACGCCGGTACAGTCGGTATGGGTAAATCCGAAGCAACTGGTGGCGTCACCAACCGACCTGTCGCGTATCTCGCGACTGCTGGGGCTGAGTGCGGACAAGCTGCAGCGTTTGCTGGGCCAGCGGCAGGACCGCGAGTTTGTTTACCTGCGCCGCCACATCTCACCGGACCGCGCGCAACAGGTCATGTCGCTGGATGTGCCGGGTGTTTATCTGCAGCAGGAATACCGCCGTTATTACCCGGCCGGTGAGGTGGCCGGGCACCTGCTCGGGTTCACCAACGTGGACGATACCGGTCAGGAAGGTCTGGAACTGGCCTATGATGACTGGTTAAGCGGCGAACCGGGCGCCAAGCGCGTAGTCAAGGACGGGCGTCGTCACACCATTGCCAATATAGAAAATATACGCTCTGCGCGCCCGGGCAAGACCCTCAGGTTGAGTATCGACCGGCGCATCCAGTATCTGGCCTACCGGGAACTGAAAGCGGCGGTCAGCAAGCACCGTGCGCGCTCCGGGTCTGTGGTGGTGCTGGATAACCGCAGCGGTGAGGTGCTGGCGCTGGTTAATCAGCCATCGTTCAACCCCAATAACCGTAAACGGCTGAAGGCAGACAAGCTGCGTAATCGTGCGGTCACCGATGTCTTCGAGCCGGGCTCGACCATGAAGCCCTTCGTGATTGCGTCTGCACTGGAGAGTGGTCGTTACCAGGTCAGCACCAAAATCAATACATCGCCGGGTCTGTTCCAGGTGGGGGTGAATACCATCCGTGATATGCACGATTACGGCACCCTGGATCTGACCGGGGTGATCCGCAAGTCCAGTAACGTGGCGGCCAGCAAGATAGCACTGGCGCTGGATCCAGAAGTGATCTGGGAAGGTCTGACGGGTGCCGGGCTGGGTATGGCGACAGCCAGTGGTTTTCCCGGTGAAGCCGATGGTTACCTGTCGGACTTTCACCGCTGGCGCGATATCGAGCGGGCGACACTCGCGTATGGCTACGGCCTGTCGGTAACGGCTATCCAGCTGGCGCAGGCCTATAGCGTATTCGCCAATGACGGTTACCGCGTTCCGGTTACCCTGTTGCAGCGTGAAGATCCGGTGCAGCCGCAGAAAGTCTACGCCCCCAAAGTCGCGCGCGCGGTACGCAGCATGATGGAAGAGGTGGTCAAAAAAGGCGGTACGGCGCCGCTGGCGGCGGTGCAGGGTTACCGGGTTGCGGGCAAGACCGGTACAGCGTACAAATCAGTAGCCGGTGGCTATGCCGATGATCGTTATCTGTCTGTTTTTGCGGGCATGGCGCCCGCCAGTGCCCCGCGTCTGGTCGCGGTGGTGGTGATCAATGAGCCGGACAATGGCGAACACTTCGGTGGCATTGTGGCCGGCCCGGTGTTTTCCAGAGTGATGGCGGGCGCGTTGCGCTTGCTGAATGTAGCGCCGGATGACGCTGCCCTGTTGCATACCCGCTGGCAGGATGCGGAGGGCCCGGCATGATGGCGGCTGAATCCAGCATGTCCGGGCTGTCGCTGGCGTGGTTGCTGGAGGGCCTGTATGTCGATGGACCGCTGGCGGATGTCGAAATCTCGGGCCTGGCGACCGACAGCCGCAGCGTGCGCCCGGGTGATCTGTTCCTGGCGAGCCAGGGCCTGCAGGTGCACGGGCTTGATCACGTTGAGCAGGCTCTGCAGCAAGGCGCGGCTGCCGTTGTCTGGGAACCGGTTGCCGACCCGCGTATTAACAGTATTGCCACAAGCCTTGCGTTACCCGCAGTGGCGGTGGCCGGACTCGCGCAAAAAACGGGAGTTATCGCCGACCGCTTTTACGCGCACCCTTCCCGCGAACTGCACGTTATCGGCGTGACCGGCACCGATGGCAAGACCTCGGTCAGCCATTTTATCGCCCAGGCGCTGAGTACGGAGCATCAGCCCTGCGGTCTGCTGGGCACCCTCGGCTACGGCATTTACGGCGCTCTGCAGACACCGACACACACCACGCCGGATGCCTTGCGTCTGCACGCCGAGTTTGCGGAGCTGCGTGATAAAGGCGTGAAAAATGTTGTCATGGAAGTCTCCTCGCATGCACTGCATCAGCAGCGCACGGCGGGTGTTGATTTCAACACAGCCGTTCTCACTCATCTGAGTCGCGATCATCTGGATTACCACGGCAGTATCGAGGCTTATGCGGAGGCCAAACGACGGCTGTTTGAAAGCGCGGGCCTGGGCTGCGCGGTTGTGAATGTCACAGATGGCTTTGGTCGTCAGCTGGCTGCAGACCTTAAACACCGACTGCGGGTTATCGCCTGGCAGGGGCGGCCGTGGGATGTTGCGCGCAGTTACCCGGACTGGATTGAGCTGAGAAGTGTCCGGGCCCTGGAGAAAGGGATTGCGCTGGAACTGGAATCCAGCTGGGGACCTGCAACATTTGCAACAGGGCTGCTTGGCGGTTTCAACGCAGAAAACCTGCTCGCTGCGCTGGGGGCATTGCTTGCATCGGGCCTGTCTTTGCAGGCTGCAGTCGAGCGCCTGGCGCGGGTAAAAACCGTGGCGGGCCGCATGGAGCTGTTTGCCCGGCCGGGTGCGCCACGGGTGGTGGTGGACTATGCGCATACCCCGCATGCACTGGAAACCGCTTTGCAGGCCTTGCGCCCCCATTGTACGGGTGAGCTGATCTGTGTGTTTGGCGCCGGCGGCGATCGTGACCGTGGCAAGCGTCCGCAAATGGGAGCGCTGGCGGAGCGTTATGCCGACCGCGTGGTGCTGACCAGCGATAACCCGCGCAGTGAGGATCCTGGCAGTATTATTGACCAGATCGTGCAGGGTTTTGAGCAGCCGCAACGCGCAGTACGCATCAGTGACCGCAGTGCGGCGATTGCCAGCGCGATTCGTGAAGCGGCAGCGGATGACCTGGTGCTGGTCGCGGGCAAGGGTCACGAAGACTATCAGCAAACGGGTTCGCAACGACTGGCATTCAGCGACCGTGCCCGGGTGCAGGACGTGTTGCGGGAGCCTGGTGAATGATGACAATGCCTCTTTCACAAGCAGCACAGATTCTGGATGCCAGCTGGTTGGGCACGGATGTGACCTTCCATGGCGTCAGTACCGATACACGGACCCTGGCAGAAGGTAATCTGTTTGTGGCTCTGCAGGGCCCGAACTTCGACGGACATGATTACCTTGAACAGGCGCAGCAGCTGGGCGCGGTTGCGGCGGCTGTAAGCAATGCGGCAAGTGACGCTCTGCCAATGCTCCAGGTCAGGGATACCCGCCTGGCCCTCGGTGAACTTGCCGCACACTGGCGCGCGCAGTTCGATATTCCCGTATTTGCAGTAACCGGCAGTAACGGCAAGACCTCGGTCAGGGAAATGCTGGCGTCGATCCTGGGCTGCTGCGGCGAGGTGCTGGCGACAAAAGCTAACTTCAATAATGATATCGGCGTTCCACAGACCCTGTTCGGACTGACCGCCGAACACGACTATGCGGTCATTGAGCTGGGCGCCAACCACCCCGGTGAGATTGCTTACCTGACGGATATTGTGCAGCCAACCGTAGCGCTGATTAATAACGCCGGACCTGCGCACCTGGAAGGATTTATCGATTTGTCGGGTGTTGCCCGTGCCAAGGGTGAGCTGTTTGAGAAAACGGCGGCAGATACCGTGTGCATAATCAATACCGATGATGCCTATGCCGATTTATGGCGTTCGCTGGCAGCGCCGCGGCGCACTATCGGTTTTGGCATGAATGCCCGCGCGGATGTGCGCGCCGGCTGGAAAGGCGACATAGACGGTAGCGATATCCAGCTGGTGACCCCGGCGGGTGTTGAATCATTCCGCCTGGCGTTGCCCGGGCAGCACAGTGTCATGAATGCACTGGCTGCTGCTGCTGCAGCTTCGGCGATAGAGATACCGCTGGGCAGGATAGCCGAGGGGCTTTCCCGCGTGCAGCCGGTACATGGTCGCTGGGAGAGTCAGCCTGGCATTGGCGGCATCCAGCTGATCGACGATACCTATAACGCTAATCCCGGCTCATTACAGGTTGCGCTGGATTTGCTGTCCAGAACCGATGCGGAGACCTGGCTGGTACTCGGTGATATGGGCGAGCTGGGTCCTGCAGGAGAGCGCCTGCACCGCAAGGTGGGTGAAGATGCGCGCGATGCGGGTGTTCGCCACCTGTTCGCACTGGGTGAACTTGCGCAGCAGGCTGCTGCGGCGTTCGGTGAAGGTGCGGAATCGTTCAACGACGTGGAAAGTCTGAATACGCAGCTCCGGCAACGGGTGCACAAGGTGAATTGCGAAGCAAGACAAGGTGAATCGCCGACAGGCGAGAGAGGGTGCCCTGGGGCACGAGGTGAATCGCCGTCAGGCGAGAGAGGGTCCCCTGGGGGAGAGGGCCCCCTGGGGGGCGAAGGCGTCACCGTTCTGGTCAAAGGCTCGCGCGCTATGCGCATGGAGCGCGTGGTCGAAGTGCTGCGGGCCAGTGAGGTGACGCACTGATGCTGGTCTATCTTGCCGACTACCTGAGCCAGTTCCACCGTGTCTTTAACGTATTCCAGTACCTGACGCTGCGCGCCATCCTCGGTGTGTTAACCGCATTGCTGATTTCATTCGTGGTAGGGCCCTGGATGATCCGCCACCTGAGCTTTCGCCAGATCGGCCAGCAGGTGCGCGATGATGGACCGGAATCACACCTGTCCAAGGCCGGTACCCCGACGATGGGCGGCGCCCTGATCCTGGTGGCGATCGTGTCGGCTACCCTGTTGTGGGCGGATCTTGGTAACCGCTACGTGTGGGTGGTGCTGCTGGTGACCCTGGCCTTCGGTGCCATCGGCTGGATCGATGATTATAAAAAACTGGTGTATGGCAACAGCAAGGGCTTGCGCGCAGCTACCAAATTCACCTGGCAGTCGCTGGCGGCTCTGGCAACCGGTCTGTATCTGTATTATGCCGCACAGTCACCCGCTGAAACCGAACTGATTGTGCCGTTCTTCAAGGAAGTCGCGCTACCAATGGGTGTCTGGTACATGGTGCTGGTCTACTTTGTTGTGGTTGGTTCCAGTAACGCGGTGAATCTCACCGACGGCCTTGACGGTCTGGCGATACTGCCGACGGTGCTGATCGCCGGTGCACTGGCGATATTTGCCTACGCCACCGGGAATGTTTATATCGCCAAATACCTGCACATTCCGTTCATCCGCGAGGTGGGTGAAGTCGCTGTCTTCTGTGGCGCCATGGTCGGTGCCGGTCTCGGTTTTCTCTGGTTCAACGCCTACCCGGCGCAGGTTTTCATGGGTGACATCGGCGCATTGGCGCTGGGCGCCGCGCTGGGTACGGTCGCAATACTGGTTCGCCAGGAACTGGTGTTCTTTCTGATGGCCGGTGTATTTGTGATGGAAACGGTATCCGTCATATTGCAGGTGGCATCTTTCAAACTTACCGGGCGGCGCATATTCCGCATGGCGCCGTTACATCACCACTTTGAGCTGCAGGGCTGGCCGGAACCGCGCGTCATTGTGCGTTTCTGGATTATCACGGTGATCCTGGTGTTGTTTGGGCTGGCAACCCTGAAGATTCGTTGAGCAGAGGTGGCAATGGACGAACAAGGTCAAATGGTAGTTGTGGCGGCAACCTTCGCAGTTATTACTGTGTTGTTGCTTGTACTGATGTAGAGATGCTGGCGGCAGCAAGTTACATGGAAGCGGATCCGCTGCAGGAAGCACGCACATTGATTGTCGGGTTGGGTGCAACCGGCTTGTCCTGTGCGCGTTTTCTGGCGCATCGCGGCGTGGAGGTTGCTGTTACCGACAGCCGCGAACAGCCGCCGGCGCTGGCAGACATGCAGCGGGAATTGCCCGATGTAGCGTTGTTTACGGGTGGTTTCGATGCAGAGGTTTTCGGGCGCGCCGAACGTATTGTGGTGAGTCCGGGCGTGTCGTTGCAGGAACCACTGCTGGTGCAAGCGCAACAGCGCGGTATTGAGGTTATTGGTGATATAGAGCTGTTCGCCCGCACTGCACGGGCGCCCGTTGTCGCCATTACCGGATCCAATGGTAAAAGTACGGTGACCACGCTGCTGGGCGCTATGGCGCGGCAGGCCGGAATGAATGTGCGTGTGGGCGGTAACCTGGGAACCCCGGCGCTGGATCTGATCGCGGAACAGGAGCCGGATCTGTATGTGCTGGAACTTTCCAGCTTTCAGCTTGAAACAGTGCAGAGCCTGCATTGCCGGGCGGCGACGGTGCTTAATATAAGCCCGGATCACCTTGACCGCTATGCTTCAGTAGCCGTTTATGCGCGCGCCAAGCAGCGCATCTTTGCCGGTGCAGAGGTACAGATCGTCAACCGTGACGATGTGGCTGCCGCTGAACTGGCTTCCGGTGAGGCGCCTGCAGTCAGTTTTGGTCTGGGCAGGCCCGCTGCCGGCAGACAGGATTTCGGGTTGCTGGAAACAGCTGACGGTTGCTGGATGGTTAAGGGCAGTGAGCGCTGGATGCCGGCACCCGCTTTGCGCATGCCCGGCCGGCATAACCTGGCCAATGCGCTTGCAGCGCTGGCGCTGGGTGATGCACTGGGTTTGCCGCGTGAGGCCATGCTGCAGGTGTTGAGTGAATTTCAGGGTTTGCCACATCGTACCCAATGGGTGGCCGGGACCGGCGGTGTGTCCTGGTTCAATGACTCCAAGGCAACCAATGTGGGTGCTGCGCTTGCTGCGATTCAGGGATTTGACGGACCGCTGGTGCTGCTGGCTGGTGGCCAGGGCAAGGGTGCGGATTTTTCCGAGCTGGCGGCAGGTCTGGATGCGCGCGTCAAGGCGGTTGTGCTGCTGGGTGAGGCCGCGGAGGAGATCGAAATCGCGTTGCAGGGCAGGATCCCGACACAGCATGCATCCGATATGTTTGATGCGGTACGCCAGGCAGCTGCACTGGCAGTATCCGGAGATACCGTCCTGTTGTCCCCGGCCTGTGCCAGTTTCGATATGTTCAGGGACTATCGGCAGCGCGGCGAGATTTTTATGCAGGCCGTGCGGGAGTTGAGCCGGTGAGTCTGGCGATACTGTTACCGGATATGCACATGCGCCGCGGCGAGCACCTGCCACGCCTCGATTTTGCGCTGCTCGCAGCGGTAGCGGCACTGTTCTCGCTCGGCCTGGTCATGGTTGCATCGGCCTCCATGCCGGTTGCAGAACGCCTCGGCCTGGGCGTATTCCACTTCGCCTTTCGCCAGAGTATCTACCTTGCGTTGGGCCTGGGACTGGGTTTGCTGATATTGCGCATCAGACTGGCCTGGTGGGAACAGTGCAGCCTGCTATGTATTCTGCTGGCCATTCTTCTGCTTGCGGTCGTTCTGCTGCCGGGTGTGGGTATCGAGGTGAACGGCAGTACCCGCTGGATCAATCTGGGCGTGTTCCGCCTGCAGGTGTCCGAGCCGGCAAAACTGCTGGCGCTGATTTATCTGGCGGGATACCTGGTACGGCACGGCGAAGATGTGCGTCATACCGGTGCCGGTTTTTTAAAACCACTCGGACTGCTGACGGTGGCTGCAGTGCTGTTGCTGCTGGAGCCTGATTTTGGCGCAACCGTGGTGTTGATGGCCACAGCACTGGTGATGATGTTCATGGCCGGCGTGAGCCTGTGGAAGTATGCCGCGCTGATAGCCACAGCGGGTGGCACCCTGGCAATTCTCGCAGTTACATCGCCTTACCGTATGCAACGCCTGACTACGTTCCTGAACCCCTGGGCTGATCCATTTGACAGCGGATTCCAGTTGACCCAGTCGCTGATTGCCATTGGTCGCGGCGAGTGGTTTGGTGTCGGACTGGGCGGCAGCGTCCAGAAACTGTTTTATCTGCCGGAAGCGCATACCGACTTTGTGTTTGCCGTGCTGGCGGAAGAACTGGGGCTGTTCGGTATTCTGGTATTACTGGGGCTGTACGCCTTTGTCGTTTTCCGCACCTATACCATTGCAGCTGTGGCCGAGCAGGGCGGGAACCTGTTTGCAGCATATCTGGCCTACGGCATCGGTACCTGGCTGGGTTTGCAGGCACTCATCAATATCGGTGTCAACACCGGTCTGTTGCCGACCAAGGGGTTAACCCTGCCGTTGATGAGTTATGGTGGCAGCAGCATGCTGGTGACCTGTGTGGCGGTTGCACTGTTGTTGCGCATTGACTATGAGACACGTTGCACAGTGAACAGCGTACCGGCATCCGGTACTGCTGCGGCCAGGCGCCGCCGGAGGTCGCGATAGTGATGAAGCGGCCTATCCTGATCATGGCAGGCGGTACCGGTGGTCACGTCTTCCCGGCGCTTGCGGTTGCAGAACAGTTGCAGGCGCAGGGCTGGCCGGTGGCGTGGCTGGGAACACAGCTGGGTCTTGAGGCGCGCGTGGTGCCACCCACGGGTATTCCGATCTACTGGGTCAGAGTCAAGGGCCTGCGCGGCAAAGGTGTACTGCGCGTGCTGACTGCACCCTTTATGCTGATCTGGGCCTTGTTGCAGGCTGTTGTGGTGTTGTTGAAAGTGCGCCCGGCGGCGGTGCTGGGCATGGGCGGTTATACAACCGGGCCGGGTGGCCTGATGGCCTGGTTACTGCGCCGGCCGCTGGTTATCCATGAGCAGAATTCCGTTGCCGGCATGACCAACCGCTGGCTGGCGCCACTGGCTGAACCAGTACTGGAAGCATTCCCGGGCAGCCTGAAAAATGCAATTCATACCGGAAATCCGGTGCGCCGCAGTATTGCAGAGCAACCTTTTCACGAGCCCGACCTGCAGTCGCGCCGGCCGCGCCTGCTGGTTGTCGGTGGCAGTCTCGGTGCCGCTGTCTTGAATGAACAGGTGCCGGCCGCATTGGCGGGCCTGGATGAACAGAAGCGGCCGGAAGTCTGGCACCAGACCGGTTTGCGCCTTATAGATAAAGCGCGGCAGGCGTACAGGGCGGCCGGTGTGGACGCGCGGCTGGATGCCTTCATCGAAGACATGTCTGCCGCCTACCAATGGGCGGATCTGGTGCTGTGCAGAGCGGGTGCGTTGACGATTGCGGAGCTGGCTGCAGTAGGTGTGGCGTCCATCCTGGTGCCTTACCCGCACGCCGTTGACGATCACCAGACCGGCAATGCGCGCTATCTCGTGGATGCCGGGGCAGCCGCGCTGTTGCCGAATTCCGAAGTGACGCCACAGCGGTTACGAAAAGAGCTGGCGTTGTTGCAACAGCCGCAGCAACTTGGCGTTATGGCAAGGTGTGCACGTGCAGCCGCACTGCCCGACGCAGCACAACGTGTTGCCAGTGCCTGTATCGATGCCAGCGGCTGGAAGGAGGCGGCATGATGGCTGCACAGCAACAGCCTCCGCAGCAGCCGGACAGCATGCGGCGCATTCACCGTGCGCATTTTGTCGGTATCGGTGGTGCCGGTATGGGCGGAATCGCCGAAGTGTTGCTGAACCTGGGTTACCAGGTAAGCGGGTCTGACCTGCGTGAGAACGCTGTGACACGCCGACTTGCGGTACAGGGTGGGCACATTCAGATCGGGCATGACGCCAGTCATGTAGACGGTTGCGACGTAGTGGTGGTGTCGAGCGCAGTTGACGAACAGAACCCGGAAGTGAAGGCGGCACGCGAACTGCGTATTCCGGTGGTACCGCGCGCAGAAATGCTCGCCGAAATCATGCGTTTCCGCTATGGCATCGCTGTAGCCGGTACGCACGGCAAAACCACCACCACCAGCCTGATCGCCAGCCTGCTCGCTGAAGCGGGCCTGGACCCCACTTTTGTTATCGGTGGTCTGCTCAACAGCGCCAACAGTCATGCGCGCCTGGGCAGCGGCCGTTACCTGGTTGCCGAAGCGGATGAAAGTGACGCCTCCTTTCTGTATTTGCAACCGATGCTGGCTGTTGTAACCAATATCGACGCCGATCATTTATCGACCTACGAAGGAGATTTTCAGCGCCTGCGCCAGACTTTTGTGGAGTTTCTGCATCACTTGCCATTCTACGGACTGGCGGTGCTGTGCCTGGACGATCCCAACGTGCGCGATGTGCTTGCCGAGATTACCCGTCAGGTGCGTAGCTATGGCATCGAGGCGGAAGACGCTGATATCCGCGCCGTGAATCTCCGTCAGGACGGTGTGCAGATGCATTTTGAAATCCATCAGGATGAACATGAGCCGCTTGCGGTTGTATTGAATCTCCCTGGTCGCCACAACGTGCTCAACGCACTGGCAGCGGTTGCCGTGGCGCGCGAACTGGAGGTTGATGACCAGGCCGTGCAGCGCGCACTGGAGACCTTTGCGGGTATCGGGCGGCGCTTCCAGTTGAATGGTGAACTGGCAGTCGCAGATGGATCGATTCTGTTTATTGATGACTACGGGCATCACCCGCGTGAAATCTCCGCCACTCTGGAAGCGGTGCACCAGGGCTGGCCCGAACGCCGCCTGGTGACCGTGTTTCAACCGCACCGTTACAGCCGCACGCGCGATCTTTTCGACGACTTTGCCCAGGTGTTGGGTAGCACCGACCTGCTGTTGATCAGCGAAGTCTATGCTGCGGGCGAGGAGTCCATCACTGGTGCTGACGGTCGTGCACTGTGCCGCGCGGTGCGCGGTCGTGGCCGTGTTGACCCGGTGTTTGTCGAGGATATAGAGACTTTAGCCGTGGTCCTGAAGGATGTGTTGCAGCCTGGTGATCTGGTATTGACCCTGGGCGCAGGATCCATCGGTGCCGTTGCAGCCGGCTTGCCTGAAGCGCTTGGCAGGATAGCAACAGGAAGTGATAAATCATGATGGTGGCCGAGCCTATGTGCGGATTACGCGGGGAGCTGAGCAGCGACGAACCCATGTCAGCCCATACCAGCTGGCGAGTGGGTGGCCCGGCGGATCAGTGTTACCGGCCTGCCGATCTGGAAGACCTGCAACAGTTTCTGGCTGGCTTGCCAGATGATGAGCCGCTGGCATGGGTAGGCCTGGGTAGCAATTTACTGGTACGGGACGGAGGGCTGCGCGGCACCGTGATACTGCCGTTTGGCGGGCTGGATACGCTGGAGTCGATCGGTACTGACCGGGTGCGCGCGGGTGCTGGCGTAGCCTGCGCCAGGGTGGCGCGTTTTGCCGCCCGTGCCGGATTGACCGGCGCGGAATTCCTGGCGGGTATCCCGGGCACCATGGGTGGTGCGCTTGCCATGAATGCCGGTGCCTTTGGCGGTGAAACCTGGTCGCTGGTTGATGCTGTGCAGACCCTGGACCACCAGGGTGAACTGCACCCGCGCAGCCGCGCTGACTATCAAGTCAGTTACCGCACGGTCAGTGGAGCGGAAAATGAATGGTTCGTGTCGGCGGATCTGCAGTTGCAAGTGGGCGACAGCGCTGCTGCGCAATCGCGTATCCGCAGCTTGCTGGAACGTCGTTCCGTGACCCAGCCCACACAGCAGCCCAGCTGCGGTTCGGTGTTTCGTAACCCGCCGGATGATTTTGCTGCCCGGCTGATCGAATCCTGCGGTTTGAAAGGTGAACAGATCGGTGCGGCCCAGGTGTCGGAAAAGCACGCCAATTTTATTGTCAACCTGGGGTCTGCCAGCGCTGCCGATATCGAAGCGCTGATCCGCTATGTACAGGATCAGGTGCAGCACAGGCATGGTATTCGCCTGCAGACGGAAGTGCGCATTATCGGGGAGTTCGAGTGAGTGAGCGGATGCAGAGTGCAGATCGTTTCGGAAAGGTTGCCGTGTTAATGGGTGGCCGGTCAGCCGAGCGTGAGATCTCGCTGC
>CAZWJB010000007.1:0-19035 GCA_964634485.1 uncultured Thiohalobacter sp.
ATGCGCAGGCACGCCTGGATGAAGTCTATGCCGCGTATGCCGAGCCGGATGCCGATTTCGACGCCCTCGCCGCCGAACAGGCCAAGCTGGAAAACCTGCTGCAGGCCAGTGATGGACACAATCTGGATCGCACCCTGGAAGTCGCCGCCGACGCACTGCGTCTGCCGCCCTGGGATGCAGACGTTAGCAAGCTGTCTGGCGGAGAGAAGCGCCGCGTCGCACTGTGCAAACTGTTGCTGTCCAAGCCCGACATGCTGTTGCTGGACGAACCCACCAACCACCTGGACGCAGAGAGCGTTGCCTGGCTGGAACGTTTCCTTCTTGAATACCCGGGCACCGTTGTCGCTGTCACCCATGATCGCTACTTCCTCGACAATGTCGCCGGCTGGATACTGGAACTGGACCGCGGCCACGGTATTCCCTGGGAAGGCAATTACTCGTCCTGGCTGGAGCAGAAGGAAGCACGGCTGGAGCAGGAAGAACGCAGCGAAAGCACAAGACAGAAGGCCATGAAGGCGGAACTGGAATGGGTACGCAGCAACCCCAGGGGGCGCCATGCCAAAAGCAAGGCGCGACTTGCACGCTTTGACGAACTCTCATCACAGGAAGTCCAGAAGCGCAACGAGACCAAGGCGCTTTATATCCCACCGGGGCCCCGGCTCGGCGACCTGGTGATTGAAGCCAATAACGTCAAGAAGGGCTTTGGCGATCGTTTGCTGGTGGACGGCCTGAGTTTCAATCTGCCACAGGGTGGCATCGTCGGCATTATCGGGCCGAACGGCGCGGGCAAGACCACCCTGTTCCGCATGCTAACCGGCAGTGAACCGGTCAATGACGGCGAACTGCGCATCGGCGAAACCGTACAGATCGCCTGCGTAGACCAGAGCCGCGACGCACTGGACGATAACAAAACAGTATGGGAAGAAATTTCCGACAGCCAGGACATCATCACTGTCGGCAAATACGAAGTGAATTCACGCGCCTATGTATCGCGTTTCAATTTTAACGGCACCGAACAGCAGAAACGCGTTGGTGACTGTTCAGGTGGTGAACGTAATCGTGTACACCTGGCCAAGTTGCTCAAAAGCGGCGGCAACCTGTTACTGCTCGACGAACCCACCAATGACCTTGATGTGGAAACCCTGCGTGCACTTGAAGAAGCCCTGCTGGATTTCCCCGGTTGTGCCGTCGTAATTTCGCATGACCGCTGGTTCCTGGATCGTATTGCCACGCATATCCTGGCATTTGAAGGCGACAGTGAAGTGGTCTGGTTTGAAGGAAACTACGCGGATTACGAGGCGGACCGGCGACGTCGCCTGGGCGAGAGCGCAGACCAACCGCACCGGATCAAGTACAAACGATTGCACTAATCAACAATATGCCAGAGACGGCTGATCAGTTAATTACCAGTCAACCTGTGGCAGATTGACAGTTCACTACGCGTGTAAAACTGGGGAAGTTCCCTTAACAGGTTGAACTGTGATCCTGGTAAATTGCCAGGTGGAATAATCTTCAGTTAATTGTTTTATCGCTAATATAGCGCCCATTTCGTAAATCGGTGAAAATCTTGTCGGTCATTGGGTGATTGATTCTATTTCCGCTCGGATCCGGCTCCAGGTTTTGTTCTGCTACATAGGTTGAGTTTGTAGCTTCGTGCACCAGCACGTGATACCAGGGTTCGTTCTTCGGCGGCTTGCTACGAGCGACCGTATCATACCATTCGTCAGTCAACTGAAAATCCGGATCTATATCGACGATCACTCCTCGATAATCGAACAACTTGTGATGAACCAGGTCACCAATGGAATACCTGGCCCTGGTAATGTTGAACTTCGATTCATTCATTTGTTTGCACCTGAACTACATAATAGTCTATTTCCCGTACAACGACTTGCATAAAGCGTCCGCGAAAGTGGTGCTGGTTCACCTTTCAGATGTGCACATCAGGAGGCACAATCCGCCTGAGCGACTTTTTTAACTACAATCCCCGCCCTGACCCTGGAACCCAGCAATACGGCAAGCACTACGCCGTACACCAGCGGCTCAAGCACATCTGCCTTCACCAGCCACCAGAAATGCAATACACCCAGTGCCGGGATGATATAGGCCAGCCGATGCAGGCGTTTCCAGTTACGTCCCAGCCGGCGCATCATGGATTTATTGGATGTTATTGCCAGTGGCAGTAACAGTACGAAGGCCAGCATGCCCACGGTAATGAATGGACGATCCAGGATATCCAGCCAGATCTCTCCCCAGTCGAAGAACTGATCCAGCAACAGGTAGGTAAACAGGTGCAGACTGGCGTAGAAAAATGCGTACAGTCCCAGCATGCGGCGAATACGGATCGTCCAGGTCCAGCCAAACAGACGCTTGAGCGGCGTCGCTGTCAGTGCAATCAGCAGAAAACGCAAGGCCCATTCACCGGTGCTGTCCGCAACCTCATCGATGGGATTGGCGCCGAGCAGGCCTGCATACAGCTGCCAGGCCAGGATCGCCAGCGGTAGCAGGCAGACAGCAAAGACAACCGGTTTTAATAACTGTTTTTGCATATCAAAAATATTTCTTCAGATCCATACCCGTGTACATTGACGCGACCTGCTCTTCATAGCCATTGAACATCAGTGTCTTGCGTTTACGCCATTCGCCGATGCGCCGTTCGCGTTTCTGGCTCCAGCGTGGATGTGACACAGTTGGGTTCACGTTGGAGTAGAAACCATATTCCTGCGGCGCGGATTTAGTCCATGAGCTGGTCGGCTGCGTTCCGCGCAAGCGTATTTTCACAATGGACTTGATGCTCTTGAACCCGTACTTCCACGGCACCACAAGGCGGATCGGCGCGCCGTTCTGGTTTGGCAGTACATCTCCATACAATCCGACCGCTATCAGCGTCAGCGGATTCATGGCTTCATCCATGCGCAGGCCTTCGCGGTATGGCCAGTCCAGCACGCGGCGGCGTTGGCCTGGCATCTGCTTCTTGTCGACCAGGGTTTCGAACTCGATATACTTTGCCTTCGAGGTCGGCTCAAAACGCTTGATCAGGTCAGCGAGTGGAAAACCGATCCAGGGAATGACCATTGACCAGCCCTCCACACAGCGCAAACGATATATACGTTCTTCCAGTGCATGCGGCTTGAGAATATCCTCCAGCGTGTAGCTGCCGGGCTTTCCCGCCTCACCCGTAATGGTGACCGACCAGGGATCAGTCATCAGTTTGTGCGCATTACGCGCCGGGTCGGACTTGTCGACGCCGAACTCGTAGAAATTGTTGTAGCTGATCACGTCGTCATAGGGTGTTTTTTCCTCGTCGGTACTGAATGGTCCGGGCTTTACCGAATCCAGGTCCAGTGCAGCTGATGCATCACGGCTCAATAACGAACCGCCAATCGCCGCACCGGCGATGGCGATACCGGACTGCAGGAATCTGCGCCGCTGCTGATAGATATCAAACGGGGTGACGTCGGACTCGTTGAGGTCCGTTGCGGTTTTTATCAACACAATACTGCTCTGCTCCAGCAAAAGACACTTGATATGACTGCGCATCTGCCCGCGGGTTCCTCGCCTTCAGAAGGACCAACAGCCAGCCGCAGGCCTGAAGCCAGTATAGAGGCGTTACGCGACCCCGTTCATCACGAATTGATCACAATTCGTGATGAACCTCCCCGTCATTATCATGTTAAAGGAGTATCAGCCCACCTGCTTGCGGGCATTGCGGAACATGCGCAACCAGGGGCCGTCTTCATCCCAGGCAGCAGGATGCCAGGAGTTCTGCACAGTACGGAACACGCGTTCGGGATGTGGCATCATAATGGTGAAGCGACCGTCGTCTGTCGTCAGACCGGTAATACCCAGTGGGGAGCCATTGGGGTTCTGAGGATACTGCCCGGTGGCTGCGCCATAGTTATCGATGTATCGCATGGCAACCAGGTTCTGGTCGAGCGCCTGCTGCGCACCATCGGGCTGATCGAATTCAGCGAGCCCTTCACCGTGTGCTACAGAGACAGGCAACCTGGAACCTGTCATACCTTCAAGCAACAGCGATGGCGACTGAATGATCTCGACCATGGAGAAACGCGCTTCGAACTGCTCGGACGTATTACGCACGAATCGTGGCCAGTGCGCGGTGCCGGGAATGATGTCTTTCAGACCTGACATCATCTGACAGCCGTTGCACACACCCAGCCCCCAGCTGTCTGCGCGTGCAAAGAAAGCACTGAACGCATCACGTGCACCGGCGTTGAACAGAATGGACTTCGCCCAGCCCTGACCGGCGCCGAGCACATCACCATAGGAAAATCCGCCACAGGCAACCAGTCCGCTGAACTCGCTCAGATCGGTACGACCAGCGATGATATCACTCATGTGCACATCACGGCAGGCGAAACCGGCGGCGTCGAAAGCAGCCGCCATTTCCAGCTGGCCATTGACACCCTGCTCGCGCAGGATCGCTACTTTTGGCCGCACGCCGGTAGCAATCATCGGTGCAGCCGGATTCTCTTCGACATCAAAAGCAATCACTGGCTGTATACCGGGATCACTGCTGTCCAGCAGCGCAGCAAACTCCTGTTCTGCACACTCGGGATTGTCGCGCAGCGACTGCATCTGGTAACTGGTTTCCGCCCAGGCACGCTGCAGGTATGCGCGCTTTTCATCGAATACCGGCTTGCGCGCGTAAGTGAAAACGATACGGTCGTCATCGCGCAAACTCCCGATGACGTAACTGTGTTTGCCAAGACCCGACTCGCGCAGTGTTTCCAGTACCGTGTCGGTATCGCAATGCTGCACCTGAACCACTGCACCCAGTTCTTCGCTGAACAGGGCGGCGCGCTGATCATCGCCCAGATCGTCCAGGTGCACTTCAAGCCCGCAGTGGCCGGCGAAGCTCATTTCACACAAGGTGGTGAACAAGCCGCCGTCGGAACGGTCGTGGTAGGCCAGTAGCAGTCCGGACTGGTTAAGATCCTGAATGGCAGCGAAAAAGGCTTTCAGCGCATCAGGATCGTCCAGATCGGGGGCGTGGTGTCCCACCTGCTTGTAAACCTGGGCCAGCGCAGACCCGGCCAGGCGGTTGTGACCCTTGCCGAGATCGATCAACAACAGATCCGTATCACCACAATCGGTACGTAACTGTGGCGTGAGTGTCTGTCGCACATCCTCGACGGGCGCGAATCCCGTAATGATAACTGACAGTGGCCCGGTGACAGAGTGCTCTTTACCCTGCTCCTGCCACACCGTTTTCATTGACAGCGAATCCTTGCCGACCGGAATGGCAATACCGAGACGCGGACACAGCTCGGCGCCCACGGCACGCACTGTATCGAACAGGCTGGCATCCTCGCCGGGATGACCGGCGGGCGCCATCCAGTTGGCAGACAGGCGAATATCAGACAGCGCATTGATGCGCGCTGCGGCCATATTGGTGATCGCCTCGGCCACCGCCATACGCCCCGATGCCGCCGGCTCGACCAGGGCCAGCGGTGGCCGTTCGCCCATCGCCATGGCTTCACCACGATACCCCTGGTAATCCGAGCAGGTGACTGCCACATCTGCAACCGGTACCTGCCAGGGCCCGACCATCTGGTCGCGTGTCACCTGTCCGGTGACGGAACGGTCACCAATGGTGATCAGGAACTGCTTGCTGGCGACAGCCGGCAGGCGCAATACCCGGTAAGCCATCTCCGCCAGGTCAGAAGGCAGCTTCAGTTCCGGCTTGCTAAAGCTACGGTGGTGAACGTCGCGCAACATCTTGGGCGGTTTACCCAGCAATAGTGACATTGGCAGATCAATCGGCGTGTTATCAAAGTAACCATCGCCCAGTATCAGCTGTTGTTCTTCGATAGCTTCTCCAAGCACCTCGAACGGACAGCGCTCGCGTTCACACAGCGCCTGGAACTCATCCATGCGTTGTGCAGACACCGCCAGCACGTAACGCTCCTGGGATTCGTTACACCAGATCTGCATGGGCGACATGCCGGGCTCGTCATTGGGTACCGCACGCAGCTCAAAGGCGCCACCACGGCCGGCGTCATTGACCAGTTCCGGCACCGCATTGGACAGGCCACCGGCACCGACATCGTGAATGGATAAAATTGGGTTGTCGGAGCCTTTTTCCCAACAGCGATCGATCACTTCCTGGCAGCGGCGTTGCATTTCCGGGTTGCCGCGCTGCACCGAAGCAAAATCGAGATCTTCGGAACTGGCGCCGCTGGACATCGAGGATGCGGCGCCGCCGCCCAGCCCAATCAGCATGGCCGGACCTCCCAGCACAACAATCTGTGCACCGGCTGGAATATCCAGTTTCTCGATATGCTCAGCGCGGATATTGCCGTAACCACCGGCAATCATAATGGGCTTGTGATAGCCGCGCACCTCGACGCCGGTCGGTCCCGGCACCTGCTCCTCGAAAGTACGGAAATAGCCGCACAGGTTGGGCCGGCCGAATTCGTTGTTGAAAGCGGCGGCACCGATCGGCGCTTCAATCATGATGTCCAGCGCGGACACGATGCGCGCCGGCTTGCCGTGGTCGCTTTCCCAGGGCTGGACGTAATCCGGAATACGCAGGTTGGATACTGAAAAACCGCACAGCCCGGCCCTGGGTCTGGCGCCACGCCCGGTAGCGCCTTCGTCGCGAATCTCGCCCCCGGAACCGGTTGCCGCACCCGGGAAGGGTGAGATAGCAGTCGGGTGGTTGTGTGTCTCCACCTTGATCTGGATATGCACATCTTCCGCGCTGACGCGGTAATCAGCGGTTTGTGGATCGGGCATAAAACGTTTAGCCCTGTGCCCCTCGATGACCGCTGCGTTGTCGTGGTAAGCGGACAGAACACCCGCCGGACTGGCAGCGTGGCTGGCGCGGATCATGTTGAACAGGGTAGTGTCCTGCGGCTTGCCATCAATGACCCAGCTGGCATTGAAAATCTTGTGGCGGCAGTGCTCGGAGTTGGCCTGCGCGAACATCATCAGTTCGATATCGTTGGGGTTGCGACCCAGTGCCGTGAAGCTGTCCAGCAGGTAGTCGATCTCGTCGCCGGACAGCGCCAGGCCGAGTTCGTTGTTGGCGCGTTCCAGCGCCGCACGCCCACCACCCAGGATGTCCACGCTGACCAGCGGCTCGGGTTCGGCCTGGCGGAAAATCAGCTGTGCGTCCTCGCCATCATCCAGTACCGCTTCGGTCATGCGGTCGTGCAGTAATGGCAGGATGGCGTCACGCGCTGCCGCATCCAGCCGGGCACCCTGCGCCAGGGTCAGATCGAAACGGATGCCGCGCTCGATACGCCGCAGCGTAACCAGCCCGCAATTGTGGGCGATGTCGGTGGCCTTGCTTGACCAGGGGGAGATGGTACCGATGCGCGGGACAACCCACAGCGATACCTGGCCGGGCTCAGGTTTGAAATCACTACCCTGACTACCGAGCAATTGCCGCAGCACGTCATGTGCGTCGCTGGACAGCGTCTGTTCGAGATCAACAAAGTGCACGAAACGAGCGCCCAGACCCCTGACGGCGGGGGCAAGCTTGCGGATACGCTCACTCAGTTTTTGAATACGAAAGGCAGAAAAGGCTGGCGCGCCGGGCAATTGCAGCATGGACTTTCTCTGTCAAAGAAAGCTCGCGATGATACTGGATGGCTTAAAGGGGGTACAGCAAATCAGACCTTGAAATGCCCGACTACCTGGTTCAGGCGCGCCGAGGTGCGGGTCAACTCCTCGAGATCCTCGCTGCTGGCCTTCATCCACTCGGCGTTCTCGGTTTCCTTGCCTGACATCACTTCCACATTGTGGGCGATTTGCTCACTGGTCTGCGACTGTTCACGCGCGGCTTGAGCGATCTGTTCCACCATTTCGTTCATCAGCTCCACGTTTTTCGACATAAGCTGGATCACTTGCTCGGTGTCGTCCACTGACTGGCGCATGGTACCGGTCGTTTCCGCCACCTGTTCCATGGAGGATACCAGCGCCTGGTTGGAATGCCGGTTGTCATCCAGCAGCTCGCGGATCTGTGCAGTGGAGTGCTGCGTCTTGGAGGCCAGCTGACGCACTTCGTCCGCCACCACGGCAAAACCACGGCCGGCCTCACCGGCACGCGCCGCTTCGATAGCCGCGTTCAGCGCCAGCAGATTGGTCTGTTCGGCGATCTCGTTGATTACCCCGATGACCTTGTCCATGGAGCGGCCCTTGGCCTCGATGGCGTCAACGCTCTCCTGCAACTGGCTGATCTGTGTTTCCATGGTCTGCGCCTTTTGCGCCACCTGCTGCATGGCGGCGCTGCCGTCCTGGGCCTGCTCGCGCGCTTTCTCGGCCTCGCCCGCGGCAGTCTCGGCATTGCGTGCGATCTCCGCGCTGGTGGCAGACATCTGTTCCGTCGCCGCTGCCGTGCTGCGGGTGCGCTCGGCACCCTCAACCACATTGACCTGCACTGCCGCTACACGTTCACTGGACTGTTCCGCTCCCTGCTCGACCTGGCGCGCTTCAGTCGCGATATTGATGACCATCTCCTGCAAACCGGCCATCATCTGGTTGAAGAAACCGGACGCCTGCCCGATCTCGTCGCCGGACGCCAGCTTCACACGCTGGGTCAGATCCCCCTCCCCCCTGGCCATATCCTCCAGGATTCCCCTGAGGCGCAGGATCGGTGTGACGATCTGGTTGCCGGTCAGCAGGGCCACCAGCACACCAACCAGCACACCAACCAGCAGCAGGACACTGATAAAGTTCGAATTCTGATCCAGGTCAGCCAGCAGGGCGGTGCTGGTGGCGACGGCAAGGCTGCGCTGCTGTTCCACCAGTGTCTCGAGTTCGCTGTCGATCCGGCTCAGCAGCGGACTGATTTCATCGCGGATCAGCTGAATGTCGGTACGCCATTTTCCTGAGTTCTCGATAGCGCGCAGCTTTCCGAAATTGGCGACAAACTGTTGCTTGAGTTCGATAAAGCCCGACAGACCCTCTTCCTGTTCGAAGGTCAGTTCGTTCTCGAATGCCGCCAGCCGCTTTATTTTTTCATCGGTGGCCTGCATATACAGTTCAATTTCGTCCAGCGAGCGCTCGCCGCGGAACGCAATATAGGCACGCACCCCGTTCATTACGTTGGCCCAGTTATAGCGCAGCTCGTGGATTTCGTTGAGCAGTTCCCGGCGCATCTTGCTGGGCTCTTCCTCGAACTCGCTCATCAGCATTTCGCCACTCATTTGCAGCATCTGCTGGCTGACCGGGTTCAGGTGCTGCGCGGCGAAGGACAGGCCGGCCATATTGCTGAGCTGGTCATTGACCAGGCCAACCATTGTGGTTTCGTAGGATTTAAAGCGCTCGACCAGTTTGTGAAGGCTCTGCAGCGATGCGTCCGGGCGCTCCTGCAGCAGTTGCTCCAGACGCGACATGGCCGCGTCGACAGCCTGCAGGGATTCCCCGTAAGCCACGCGGTTACCGTCTTCCTCGGCCAGCAGGTACAGACCCAGCGCCGCGGCGGCCTGCGCCAGCGACTGGGACAGATCCAGGGAAGCCAGCATGGTGGGCTGCAGTTCTTCCACTACCAGGCTGAGATCGTCACTGACCTGGGACAGGCTGCGCCATGATACGGCGGATAACACGACCATCAATGCCAGCAGGATGCCGAAACTGCCCCATACCTTCAGGCGTACCGGTAAATCTGACAGGAATCGTAACTTCACGAATTGGTCCTTGCGTCCGTTCACGGAATCCACCCTCCGACCAGTCACTGGCCTGTTACTTTAATATTGGCAATTACACAGGAAACTTGATTTCGCACCCGCAAGGGGGCCGGCTTAATTCAGTCTCAGCCAGGACATACCATTTGGCTGGTCGGCCACCAGGATATCCTCGGCACGGCAGCCGAGCACCCCTGACAGCAGGGCACGCGGCAGCTCGGGATGGTTGTTTTTCTCGCTCAGGTGGGCGATCACCAGGTGTTGCAGGCGGTCGGTGTCGATACGCAGCAGAAGATCCGCGGCCTGCTGATTGCTGAGGTGCCCGAAAGGCCCGCCCACGCGCTGCTTGAGAACCGGCGGATAAGAGCCGCTGGCCAGCATGTCCGGATCGTGGTTGCACTCCAGGATGATGGCGTCCAGTTTGAGCAACGCCTGCACAATGTGCGAGGTGATACTGCCGACGTCGGTTAACAACCCCAGCCGCCGCTCCCCGTCGGAAAACACGAACTGGCAGGGTTCCCGCGCATCGTGCGGCACCGGGAACGGCTCGATACGGAGCTCGCCGATACTGAAATGCTGATGGCCGTTGAAACCATGCCAGGCGGCGACTTCCCCGCCCTTATGCATCGCCTCGGTACCGGCTGTCATCCACACCGGCAGCTGATAACGGCGGGACAGGCGTGCCACTCCGGAAATATGGTCACCGTGTTCATGGGTCACCAGAATAGCGCTCAGGTCGCCCGGTACCAGGGACAATCTGGCCAGCCGTTTTTCCGTTTCTGTACAGGAAAAACCACAATCGACCAGTACGCGCGTCGCGCCAGCCTCTATCAGCGTCGCGTTACCCTTGCTACCACTACCGAGGGATGCGAAGCGCACGCCTATTTCAGTTCGCTGAATAAAAGCTTGAGGATACGCACGCCTGTTACCGACGTCTCCGGCTCACCCTCGCTGTTTAACACCACAACACGTGTATCAGCACCATCATCGGTCAGCTTGATCTGGAAATGCTGAACTTCCTGTTCATCATCGCTGGACCAGAAGGCAAGTTTGGACAGCAACCCCTTGTCATCCTGCCCTTTCAATGGATCGTTATAACGTACGTAGTAGAGTCCCTGCAGACGGTCACGATCCTCGACGGCGAAATCGACACGATCCAGTACAATGCCAACATTGCGCCATGCCCTCGAATAGTCGTCATGCAGTAACAGTATTGCCTGCCCCGAATCTTTCTGTATCAGCTCGGCACGATCCTCCGCGGGTTTTTCCCCGGCCACGAGCTGCTCGGCTTGTTGCGGCTGGACGCCCAGGAAAATCATCATACGTTTGAGCATGACCGATTCCAGCCCCGGATCACTGGGGCGCGGTGCCCATTTGGTCGCACCTTCGTCGTTGGCATCCGTGACAATCTCTTCAACGCCCTGGTGGCTGATGAATACTTCCGTGGTACCGGGCTGCTCACCGCGTTCCAGTCGCATACGATAGCGGTCCCGATAGGACGATGAATAAATATCGGGGAGAACACGGCTGATTACCGAGCGAACCGGACCCTCGGGTATGGACTCGGTGTTATCGACCCAGTCCGTTTGCAGGACCCCCACTGCCGGATCTTCCTGAATAATGAAGAACCCGTTTTCCAGCCAGAATTCCCGTGCTTCGGGCCACACGACAGCCGGTTCACCCTGCACCACCAGCCAGGCCCGGTCCCCCTCACGCTCGAATCTCAGGGACTCCTGGCCGGGTAATACCGGGCTGGCCCCTCTGTTCCCTGCCAGCGTCTCGCGTGCATCGGTATAACCGGAAAGTGTGGTCGACCCGCTCGGCACAATCAGCGCATCGGTAACCGGGGTGGTGGTCAGGTCAGGCGGAACCTCCAGCGACCGGGTTGGCTCGGCCTTCTGGTAATCCTTGTTTCGATCCGGGAATATTCTATCGATAGTACTGCACGCCGTTATCAGCTGCAGCACAAGGACCGCTAACAGCAGCCGGCTCGCGGACAGGAATCGGTGCACGTACAGGGAGTCAGTAGTTTTCAATTCAGGCATCTGCAGCTTCGAGTACGCCCGCCTGCCGCAGCGCATCCCGAACCGGCTCGTGGTACCGGTCGGCAAGGGGTGTCAATGGCAGGCGCAAACCGGGTGGAATCATTCCCATTTCATGCAATGCCCATTTTACCGGGATGGGACTGGATTCGATGAACAGATCTCTGTGCAGGGAACGCAGGTTCCGGTCAATCTGCTCCGCACCTGTGCGATCCCCGGCCAGCGCGGCAGCACACATGTCGTGCATGGCTTTGGGTGCCACGTTGGCAGTGACAGAAATATCACCCTTTGCCCCCAGCAGGATCAATTCCATGGCGGTGGCATCATCACCGCTGTACAGATCCAGCCGGTCACCGCAACTGTCGAGAATCCGCCGGCCGCGCTCCAGATCCCCGGTAGCTTCCTTGATACCGATAATATTGGAAATCGGCGCCAGCCGCTGCACGGTTTCCGGCAACAGATCGCATACTGTACGGCCTGGCACGTTGTACAGGATCTGCGCAATCGGCACTGCTTCTGCAATCGCTTTGTAGTGCTGATACAGCCCTTCCTGGGTCGGCTTGTTGTAGTAGGGCGTCACTAGCAGGCAGGCATCTGCACCTGCCTGCAAACCACAACGGGTTAAAGCAATTGCTTCCTGTGTGGAATTGGCCCCGGTACCGGCAATCACCGCTATCCTGCCAGCGGCAGCTTCGACTATGCGGCGCAGCAGGTCGCAGTGCTCTTTTTCGTTGAGGGTCGCCGACTCGCCGGTGGTGCCTATCGCAACAATGGCATCAGTACCGGCAGCAATGTGGAATTCAATGAGCGCTTCCAGGCTGTCCTGGTCCACTGCGCCATCCTCGCGCATCGGTGTGACCAGCGCTACCATACTGCCGTGAAACATGGATCTCTCCGCATCAAAATAAGGCGCATGGTACGTTTCCGGCCCGCTGGTGACAAGCCGGTGCCCCGGAAGCCGGGTCCCGGACGCCTGATTAGCCCAGTTAATGGTAACTTCAAGAGTCCCTTGTGTTATTTACCGCTCCAGTGGCGATAATTCGCACCTGCCTCAACCGGAATACAGCCCCGTCATGACCGATCAACCCGACACTATTCGCGAAATCCGCATTAACCCCATTGTGCCCAGCGAATCGGTACTGGTTTCCACGGCGCGCGGCATGCGCCCGCGCAAGGACGAGGCGCCAGCGCCCCGCGACACCCGCAAACACGTCGATCGCTGCCCGTTCTGTACCGGCAATGAACACCTGACCCCGCCCACCGTAGCGATCACCCCGGCTACCGGCAACTGGGAGGTGCGGGTGGTGGAAAACCTGTATCCGGTACTGGGCGATGACAGCAACTCCTCCAACCTGGTATTCGGGCTGCAACAGGCTATCGACGGGTACGGTCGCCACGAAGTCATTATCGACCACCCGGAACATGGTATCGCCATCCAGGACATGTCAGAAGCACACCTGGTCCGCCTTATCAGCATGTATCGTGACCGGGTACGCGCGCTGTACGCGGCAGACGAACGTATCCAGTACGTCCTGGTATTCAAGAATTTCGGTCCGGCCGCCGGCGCCAGCATTCCGCACACCCACAGTCAGGTAATCGCCATGCCGGTGGTGCCGGAGAATGTCTACGACGAAGTGGTACACAGCCGTCATTACTTCGAAAAGAACCGCCAGTGCATTTTCTGTTCACTGATCGACGAGGCGCTTACCTTTGAGGCAACCATCTATGACCGCGAGTCGGGTTCGGTGCGGCGCAAGTTCAACGTCGGTCAGTATGTGATCGAACGCGGCGAACACTTTGTCGCCATCAAACCCTTTGCCAGCCGTTATGAGTGGGAAGTGCATATTCTGCCGTTGCAACACAGCAGTGATTTTGCCGACATCAGCGATACAGAACGCAAAGATCTGGCACGGATACTGAAACGCTCGATGGCCCGCCTGGATGCCGTTATCGGCGGTGCGCAGTATAATTTTTTCCTGCACTCGATTCCGCACAACAACGAGTTTTCAAACTGCCATGACAGCTACCACTGGCACCTGGAAATCTGCCCCCGTACCAGCATCCCCACCGGCTTCGAGCTCGGCTCCGGGCTGTTCGTCAGCACCATCAGCCCGGAGGAGGCAGCCGAGCAACTGCGTGCCGTGGCACTGGATTAGTGATAGGCTGCGCGCATGACTGAACAGTTGGTTATCGCCGCTCTTGGCGAAGACCGTCCGGGTCTGGTTGATGAACTCTCCGGCTGGATTCTGGACAGCGGCTGTAATATCGCAGACAGCCGCATGATGGTGCTGGGCGGTGAGTTCTCGGTGTTGCTGCTGGTTTCCGGCAAATGGAACAATCTGGCCAGGCTGGAAGACCAGGTCGGACAGATGGAGCAAAAGCTCCGCATGTCGCTGAACGTGAAGCGTACCGAAACCAAACAGCGCAGCGGAGAGCTTCTGCCCTATGCTGTTGACGTGGTCGCGCTCGACCACCCCGGCATCGTGCATAACCTGGCGAATTTTTTCTCCCGGCGCAGCATCAATATCCAGGACCTGTCCACCACCAGTTATGCGGCTGCCCACACCGGCACGCTGATGTTTGCGGTGCACATGGCGCTCGATGTACCTGCGGACACCCATATCGCCACCTTGCGCGAGGAATTCCTGGAATTCTGCGACCAGTTGAATCTTGATGCAGTGATTGAGCCTCTTAAAGCATAAACAGGATGAGCAAGGTACAACTCAACAAAAAGGTTCCTGCTTTCAGCGCCGCTGCAACCGGTGACCAGACCTTCAGGCTTTCCGATTACAAGGGTAACAACCTGGTGATCTATTTCTACCCGAGAGACAATACCCCCGGCTGCACCACCGAAGGACAGGATTTCCGTGACCTCTATAACGTATTCAAACGCAACCAGACGGTTGTGGTCGGGGTCTCGCGCGACAGTCTCGCCTCCCACGAGAAGTTCAGGGTCAAACAGGCGTTTCCGTTCGAACTTCTGTCTGATGAGAATGAAACGCTGTGCAGGCTGTTTGACGTCATAAAGGAAAAAAACATGTATGGCCGCAAGGTGATGGGCATCGAGCGCAGCACCTTCCTGATTGATGCGAGCGGAAAACTCAGACAGGAGTGGCGCAAGGTCAAGGTCAAGGGGCATGCCGAAGAAGTGCTCGAAGCCGTTCGCGCGCTGTAGGCAGCAGGAGTTTCCCGGTTTCCAATGATCCAGCCCGACACCTCGTCCAGACGACTTTTCATCCTGGATACCAACGTGCTGATGCACGACCCCACTGCGCTGTTCCGTTTCAAGGAGCATGACATCTACCTGCCCATGGTAGTGCTTGAGGAAATGGATGCGGGCAAGAAAGGCGTGTCCGAGGTAGCGCGCAACGTACGTCAGGTCAGCCGCTTTCTCGACGAACTGATGCGTGATTTCAGTGTTTCCGACATCGGAAAGGGTATTCCGCTCAACACCCGTGGGTTGATCGAGGGTATAGATACCGAAAACCACGGTCGCCTGTTCTTTCAGACTCACACGCTGAAAATGTCACTACCCGACGCTCTGCCGGGCAACACGTCGGATAACAATATCCTGGGCACGGCACTGGCGCTGCAGACTGAGCACCCCGATCTGACCGTTACACTGGTATCCAAGGATATCAACCTGCGTATCAAGGCCGCGGTACTCGGCATTTATGCAGAAGACTATTACAACGACCAGGTACTGGAAGACGTTAACCTGCTGTTTTCAGGTGTCAGCGAACTGCCGGTGGAATTCTGGCAGGAACACGGCGACACACTGGAGTCCTGGCAGAAAGACGGGCGTAATTACTACCGTGTCAATGGACCGCTGGTTGAATCCTGGAAATGCAATGAATGCGTCTACCTGCCAGAGGAACATGGCTTCGAGGCCCTGGTGCGCGAGGTCGACGGTGATTCGGCCGTGCTGGAAACGGCTATCGACTACCGGGGTTCAAGACATACTGTGTGGGGCATCAGCGCACGCAATCGGGAACAGAACTTCGCGCTTAACCTGCTGATGGATCCGGATGTGGATTTCGTCAGCCTGGTCGGTACGGCGGGCACCGGCAAGACGCTACTGGCGCTGGCCGCCGGTCTGACCCAGACACTGGAAGAAAACCGCTACAAGGAAATCATCATGACGCGCGTCACGGTGCCGGTGGGTGAAGACATCGGCTTCCTGCCGGGTACAGAGGAAGAAAAAATGACGCCCTGGATGGGTGCGCTAATGGATAACCTGGAAGTCCTGACACGCTCCGATGTGGGTGGGGACTGGGGCCGTGCGGCGACCAACGACCTGCTCAGCAACCGCATCAAGATCCGTTCCATGAATTTTATGCGCGGTCGTACCTTTCTGAACAAGTACCTGATCCTGGACGAGGCACAGAACCTTACACCCAAGCAGATGAAAACCCTGGTGACGCGCGCCGGGCCGGGCACCAAGGTTATTTGCCTGGGCAACGTCGCACAGATCGACACACCCTACATTACGGAAACCAGTTCGGGCCTGACCTATGTCGTCGACCGCTTCCAGAGCTGGGCGCATAGCGGCCACGTCATACTGACACGCGGTGAGCGTTCACGGCTGGCCGACTACGCATCAGATACACTATGATGGAGCTTCCGGTTCTGGCAATTGCTGCCGGGCGCCCGGCCAGGCCCTGATCACCGCCTGCACCAGCGTTGCCAGCGGGATGGCGAAAAACACGCCCCAGAACCCCCACAGTCCACCGAATACCAGTATGGCAATAATGATGGCCACCGGGTGCAGATTCACTACCTCGGAAAACAGCAGCGGCACCAGCACATTACCGTCCAGCGCCTGGATCACGCCATAGGCAAACAGGATATAGCCGAAGTCTGCACTCCAGCCCCACTGGAAAAAGGCGATCGCGGCGATTGGCAGGGTGACAGCTGCTGCGCCGATATAGGGAATCACCACTGACAGCCCCACCAGCGTAGCCAGCAACACCGAGTACTGCAGCCCCATGGTAAAGAAAGTGATATAGGATACGGTGCCGACTATCATGATCTCCCAGATCTTGCCGCGCACGTAATTGGCAATCTGGACGTTCACTTCCTGCCACACGCGCGCTGTCAATGCCCGGTCGCGCGGTAAATGGGCCTTAAACCAGCTGATAATACGTAGCTTGTCCTTGAGAAAGAAAAACACCAGAACCGGCACCAGGATCAGGTAAACCAGCAGAGCCATCACACCGACAACGGATGCCATCGAAACGGTAACCATACTCTGCCCGAGCCTGCCCAGCTCTGCACGGATGGCGTCGATCAGATCCTGCACCTGGGTCTGGCTGAACAGATCGGGATAGCGCTCCGGCAAGCGCATGATCGCCTCTTGCCCCGCACCAATAATATTGGGCAACTGGTGTACCAGCTGGGTTACCTGGTAGGACAGACGTGGCAACAGCCCCAGCAGGGAAAACAACAGGAACACCATAAACACGGTGAATACCAGGATGACCGCACCAAGCCGTGGCATGCCGCGTTGCTGCAATTCGGTAACAACGCCTTCCAGCAGATAGGACAAAACCAGTGCTGCCAGTACCGGCGCCAGCATCTGTCCCATGGTGAGTACCACCACGAAACCTGACAGCAGCAGCAGTGCCAGTATCACCGCCTGTGGGTCGGATGCAAAACGGCGGAACCACTGCCGTACGACCTCCATCAGTCTTCGCCACCCTCTTTCAGCTGCTGGTACTGATCGGTAAACACCTGCTCCAGTTCGTCGATAATTTCAGTGGCTTCTCGCCCCTGCATGATGTGCTGCGTGACAAGATCGGAAGTCAC
Organism: uncultured Thiohalobacter sp.; assembly: GCA_964634485.1. GTDB lineage: Bacteria > Pseudomonadota > Gammaproteobacteria > DSM-19610 > DSM-19610 > Thiogranum. The sequence continues at coordinate 17,507 of CAZWJB010000007.1, forward strand.
CCCCAGCATTTTGGATTTATCCAGCATGAAATAGGTTTTGGAGAGACGCTTTACGGCTGCAACAACGCGTTCCTCCACCGGGCGCGGTATGGGCTCGGGTTCAGGTATCACGGCGCTGGCAGCGGGTACCGGCGCTGATGTCGTCACCCGGGTACCCGTGCGGCTGAGCAGGAACTCGGCGAAGCTGGTGGCAGCATCTCGATCGGCGGCTGACAACTTTTCAAATACGTCGAGTATTTTTTCTTGCTGCTGCTGATCCATGCTCCGTGTTATACAACTTCGGGATGCGATTTGCAGTAACTGCGTGCAAATTCGAGCAGCTCATCCATAGCACGATGACGGAACTTCTGTTTCTGGTGGACAAAGGAGAACGGTCTGTCCAGCGTGGGTTCCAGTGTCAACACCACGAGTGTACCCAGCTTCAATTCTTTCTGGACCGTCGCGAATGAAATAATCGAAACCCCCATACCTGCCTCGACCGCACCCTTGATAGATTCCGGACTGCCCAGCTCCATGGTGAGGTGTATCTGACTCTCGTGAATACCCAGTTTATTCATGTACTCCGCAATGACTTCCCGGGTGCCTGAACCTTCTTCACGACAAATGTAGGGATATTCGAGCAAAGCCTCGAGCTCCACCGAATCGTGGTCCGCCAGTGGATGCTGGGGCGATACCACGGCAACCAGCTGATCGATGCGGCAAACGTCCACCACCAGGTTCTTGTTCATAACCGGCGACTCGACAACACCCAGGTCGATGACATTGTTTTCCACCATGTGGACGATACCATCGGAATTCGATACCTTGAGCTGCACGTTGACGTCGGGGTACTTTTTCTTGAAGTCACCCAGCAGGGCCGGCAACATATACTCGGCGATGGTTGTACTCGCACCGATCATCAGTATACCGCTGATGTCACCGGTCATTTCCCGAACCGCGTTGTCCATCTCCGAATACAGGTCGAAAATTCGGTGCGCGTACTCGTGTACGCGCTTGCCCGCCTCGGTCAGGCTGATGCGATTATGCGTGCGGTCAAACAGACGCGTATTAAACTGCTCTTCGAGCTGGCGCACCTGGAAGGTGACCGCCGGCTGGGTCATGTGCAGTGCTTCCGCCGCCTTGGTAAAACTCAACAGGCGTGCGACGGTATGGAAAACCTGCAATCTCCGATCTGCCATGATGACGAACCCTTAATTTATGTAAAAGCGCCGAGCAGCGCCCCTCGGGATTTTTGCGAGCCAATAAAAATAACTAATCGGGCGCAACAATACAGGACTATTCAGTCTTTTGCATGCGTTTTACCCCTTCCAAAGGAGGTAAGTGCCACAAAAAAGCCAGGCGGTTACCCGCCTGGCCCTGTACATACATGGTCGACGTGACGCCGCCCGAATCCACCTACACCCTGAACTGCGCCATCAACGACTGCTGCTCGGCAGCCAGGCGTGCCAGTTCCTCGCTGGCCTGGGCGGTCTGTTGCGCACCATCCGCAGAACGGTCCGCCACTTCGCGGATGTTGTTCATATTGGTCT
>CAZWJB010000008.1:0-18736 GCA_964634485.1 uncultured Thiohalobacter sp.
TCTGCTGCTTCGCCCGGTCTTTGGTGAACTCGAGATAGTCAATCCGGGTGACGGGCGCATCGAGCAACAGCGCATAGCTTGGCAGCTGCACGGCCTCACCGCCCAGCACAGCTTCGGTTGCGGGTGGTTTACCGGTTTTATAGTCGACAATGGCAGTAGCACCGGAAGCCTGTTCGACACGGTCGATCCGGCCGCGCATGCGCAGCTGTGGACTGACGTCCCGTTCAGCACTGAGTTCGACACTGCGCAGCTGCCATAGGCGCTGGCGCTTTATTTCCCAGTCCAGGTAGTCAGGCAATACCGTTAGCCATTGTTTAAGCCAGCTGCGTGCCTGGAAATTATCCTTCACAGCTTCCCTGAACACCGCCTGGCTGATTTTCTCCAGCAGCCGCGTTGCCTGATCGCGCCGGGATTCATCCAGTTCTCCAGACCAGGGTCCGGGCAGCCATTCCACGTTGCTGTGAAAGGCTTGCACAATACGGTGTACCAGGGAGCCGTAATCACTCTTGCTGAGCGCCTCACGGATTTCATCCTGTGGTTTAAGGCCCAGGGCGTCAGCGACAAAATAGCGATAGGGGCAGTCGATCAGTCGCTGGTGGGTGTAGACAGACCAGGTGTGGGGTTGCATGGACGCGGCTGTGCGCGGTGCAGGAGACGTCTGCAGGTGTGGCAAGTCAGCGCTATCAGGGGAGACAGGATATGCTTTCGGCTGTACTAACAGGTACCCGAGTTCGGTGTCATCCAGCCGGGACTGGTAAGCGTTATGGTAAAACGTTTCCAGCAACTCCAGCCACGGGCTGACAGTGACGGGTTCGCCATCGCGTTCACTGTGACAGGTGAGCAGCACGTGTTCCGCACTGTGCAACACGCGGCAGAAATGGTGCAGCTTAACGGCAACTTTCTGCGACCAGGTAGGCAACCCCAGTGCGGAGCGCACACGTTGATTGAAAAATGCGAGGCTCGCCGGGGACCCCGGCATATGGTCGCGGCTGCAGCCGGCAATAACAGTCGCCGCAAAACGTTGCAGGCGACTTTGTTCCAGCGTCAACAGGCGTACCGGGCTGGACGAGGGTGGTAAGCGGAAGGTGGTACGCTCCAGATTGCCCCCCAGCCAGTTACGGAATTCAGACCACGCGAGTGGCACACTGGAATAAGCTGCAGCCTGTTGTAACTCGTCCAGGACTTCCAACAGGCGCTGCCCGGCCAGGTCGTCCGCGAGGCATTGCCAGGTACCGAGTTCCTGCAGACTTTCATGTAACGCGGCGAGATAATCGTTTGCCGGATGGGAGTCATGCAATAATGCTACGAGTGGGCTGGCGGCATGATCAATCGTGTTCAGCATCTGGTGCACGGCCTGTTGCATGGGTTTTGACCAGTCAGGCAGGCGTTCGCTGCGCCGGTCCAGGTGGTGCCGGTAGCGGTCCAGACCACGGGCAATGTTTTCGTGCAGGATGATGTCCTGCTCAAAGCGCCGCACGTGGGTCAGGTGCTCATCACGTTCGGCAAAGCACACGAAAGGTGATTTCAGAACATCCAGTAGCGGTGCGCAGGCAAAGTCTTCCTCGACGGTTTCCAGCCAGCGTTCCAGAGTGGCCGCGGCACTGGTGGTAGACAGGGCCCAACCGCCGCTGTCGTCGAGTTCGATGTGTGAAGCTTCCAGCATGGCGCGCACGCGGCGTGCCAGGCGCCGGTCTTCGGTGACGATAGCAATGGGCTGGACGTCCTCCAGTAACCAGCGTCGAACCTGCAGGGCGACGGCCTGTGCTTCCTGTTCCGGGTCGTTAGCCTGGAAGGTTTTCAGGCGCGGGCCTATGGCGTCCTGGGGGTGTTGCCGGGCAAAGTCCCGGGCTCGCTGGCGCAGATTGTCCGGGGAGGTTTCGAACAACGCGCTGATGAAGTTATCCAGAGCGTTGCGGGTGAATGTTGTACTTTGCGGGGTTTCGGCACCGAGCTGGTCCAGGATGTCCCGGACCGGTCTGTCGGGGTGATACCCATCGTGTTGTGCTTCGCCGTGCAACAGCAGATGCGCCTGTCCGGAATCGAGCAGGGTGCGCAGCCAGTGTATCTCGGTGGGGGAGAATTCTGTATAGCCGATCAGCCACAACTCGGTGGTGCCGGGATTGTGCAGATAGTCTGCAAGTCGCTGCCGGTTGGCGGACGCCGGGTCCAGCAGATTTTCGGCAGCCAGCTGTTGCTTCCAGGCATGCCACAGCGTATGCAGCATAAAGGCTTCCTGTTGCAGTGAAGGTGACGGCTTGGAAACGGCGTAACAGTTTTTCAGCCGGGTATGAAACTGCTCAAAGTCATCCGGAATTTCGAACTCGTTTTGGGTCAGCTCATCAAACAGTGTCAGTAGCCGGCCGGCCAGTTGCCAGGGATCTGTTGTGACATAAATCCCGGCTGCATTGCGTAATGCATCAGCCAGTACCAGTTCCCGGGCGGGGTGGTTGAGGACGGTTTCTGATACAGGTCTCAGGCGTGACAGCCACGAGTCCATACGGTCGATAGCAGGCCCCAGCAGTGCCTGAAAGCCTCGTTGCTCAGCCTGTCTGAGTAACTCTGCACGTAGTTGTGCGACACACTGGTCTGATGCGATCAGTATCTGGCACTGGCTCAGGTCTGGCAGGTATGCCTGGTAGTGGTCGAGGATCTGTTGCGCCGCAACGGCCAGCGGATCCTGGCTGAATGGGACCAGGGTCAGCAGGGGTTAGCCCCTTCATGCAACACAGAGGCTAACGCTCCAGGAGGTCGAGCTTGCCTGGCTTGCCATTCCATTCGTCGGCATCGGCAGGGGCGTCTTTCTGTTGTGTTATCACCGGCCAGTTCCGGGACAGTTCTTCGTTGAGCGCCAGGAAGCTCTCCTGGCCGGATGGAAGCTCATCTTCGGGGAAAATGGCTTCGGCAGGACATTCGGGTTCGCACAGGGTGCAGTCAATGCATTCTTCGGGGTCAATCACCAGACAATTGGGGCCTTCATGGAAACAGTCTACCGGGCAGACTTCCACGCAATCTGTGTATTTGCACTTGATGCAATTTTCACCCACTACAAATGTCATGTCAGGCTCCTGATTGAACAGGTGCACATAATACACGGATTACAGCGTGTGGTGCAGGAGTAACAGCTTAACGGTAGATGCTTTTCAGCCGTGCGGCGGTGGGGCGTGCGACTTCAATACAGTTGCGACCGTTATCCTTGGCCTTGTACAGCACCCTGTCGGCAGCTTCAATCAATTCATCCGGGCTGGAGCCTTCTTCCGGACACAGTGTAGCGACGCCGATGCTGAGCGTGACATGATCAGCTGAATCGGAGTTTTCGTGCGGGATTTTCAGGTCAGAAACATACTTGAGCATCTTTTCTGCAACCGCCAGCGCGCCTTCACTGGTGGTGTCGGGAAGAATCATGACAAATTCCTCTCCCCCGTACCGACTGACCAGATCAGCAGGACGGTGCACGGTTTTCTGCAGGCTGTCGGCGACCTTCTTCAGGCAGTCATCGCCGGCCTGGTGACCGTAGCTGTCATTGTAGCGTTTGAAATAATCAATGTCGGCAAACAGCAGGGACAGGGGTAACTCGCTGCGGATGGCTTTCTGCCACTCCTGTTCCAGCGTTGCATCGAATTGCCGGCGGTTGGCCAGGCCGGTCAGCCCATCCATCGACGAAAGACGTTTCAGCTCGTGGTTGCTGTGCGCCAGCTCATCGTTTATTGCGGACAGCTGGTCCTGCATTTTTTCCATGGTCCTGAAAGCGTTATCGCGTTCCTTTTGTGTCAGGTAACTCTTGGCATGGGCGCGGATTCTGGCCAGAAGTTCGATTTTCTCCGGCAGTTTCACCAGGTAGTCAGTAGCACCATTGGCGAAGGCATCGCTCTTGGTCGTCGGATCGTCCTTGCTGGACAGAACGATAACCGGCACATCGCGCGTGGTCGGGTTGTTGCGGTAAAAACGGACCAGGGTCATGCCATCGATTTCGGGCATCACCAGGTCCTGCAGAATAACCGTGGCTTTTACGGCAACCGCTTGCTTGACGGCCTGTTTGGGGTCCGAACAGTAGTGGAACTCGATATCCGGCTGGTCGGCGAGCATACGACGTATGCCTTCGGCGACCATGGCCTGATCATCGACCAGCAGCACAACCGCCCACCTGCCTTCGTCGGCGTAATCCAGGTCGCCTTCTCGCAAGCTCACCTTGCCTGCTGCTTCCCCGCTTTTGTCTGTTTTCGTTGTCATTCCGAAGTTAACTTTCCCCTGCCTCTGCTGGAGGCCTGTTCTGCCCACTCGGCCAGGCGTGGCCCGATGTCCCCCAGGGGCAAAATTTCTTTAGCTGCATCAAGCTCTTTTGCGGCTTTCGGCATACCGTAAACGGCACATGTTTCCTTATCTTGAGTAAGGGTTAGCCAGCCACGTTCGCGCATCGCCCTGAGTCCCGCTGCACCATCTTTGCCCATACCGGTGAGAAGGACCCCAACCACATGATTTTTCATGTGTTCTGCCAGGCTGTTGAAAAAAATATCAACCGAGGGGCGGTAGGCCAGTGCACGCGGTTCCGGTGTGTAGTCCAGGCTGCCGCCGCTGGTGAGGACCAGGTGATCTTCGCGTCCGCACACCAGGGCCGTACCGGGTTCAAACCGGTCTCCGGGTTTAGCCAGACGTACCGGTAGCGGTGCCTGTTCATCGAGCCAGTCGGTGAAACTGGCGGAAAATTGCTCATCGACATGCTGTACGATGGCTATAGCAACCCCGGGATTGGCCGGTAGCGCCTGTAGAACTTCTCTGAGTGCGGAAGGGCCACCGGTGGATGCGCCGATAGCGATCAGTGGTACGCCGCCGATGGCTGGTAGCAGGTGCCTGGAAGCTGCAACAGGTCTTCTGCGCCGATAGGGCTTGCTATGTAACAGCAGGGCGATGGTGTCGATCTTGTGGATCAGGGAATCCCTGCCCTCGCCCTGACCGGATTCGCCCAGCACCGGGGTATTCACTGCGTCGAGGGCGCCGGCACCCATCGCTTCAAACACCTTGCCGGTGTGACCGTCGACGGTAGCAGTGACTACCAGAATGGCGCAGTCGAAGCCAGCGCTGATGCAGCGCGTTGCCTCAACGCCATCCATCTCCGGCATGATGAGGTCCATTAAAATAATATCCGGGCAGTGCTCGCTGCAGCGCTGCACTGCTTCATAGCCGTTACAGGCTGTCCATACCAGTTTGTATTCCGGTACGCTATCGACGACCCGCCGCAGGCTTTCCGCTGCAAGCAGTGAGTCATTCACAATGGCAATTTTCAACATCAAACCGGCTTACTCCGCAGTACCGATCAGGTCCAGGACGGCCTCGATGAGCGTTTCATCGTGGAAGCTGCCCTTGGTCAGGTAATAATCCGCGCCGGCTTCCAGCCCGCGTTGCCGGTCTTCCTCACGGTCTTTATAGGACACAATCATCACCGGTGTTTTACTCAGGCGTTCGTCCTGCTTGATGAGGCGTACGAATTCAAAGCCGTTCATGCGCGGCATGTCGATATCGCTGATGACCAGGTCGTAATCATCCATGCGCACGGCATTCCAGCCATCCATGCCGTCGACCGCAACATCCACGTGATAGCCGCGGGTGACCAGCATGTTGCGTTCGACTTCGCGCACCGTGATGGAGTCGTCGACCACCAGGATGCGTTTGCTGTGTGCGGCAGGTTTATCCTGTTTGTCGTGGATACGGTTGAGGCGCCCGCCGGCGATGAGAATGTCGATGGAACGCAGCAGGTCGTCGACGTCGATGATCAGGCAGGGGTCGCCGTTTTCCAGCAGGCTGGCAGCACTGATATCCTGAATCTTCCCCAGTCGGGGATCAATGGTATGCACCACCAGGTTGCGTTCACCGATGAAGCGGTCAACCACCAGCCCCGAAAGATGCAGGCGTTCGCCCAGCACTACCACAGGCAGAAAATCGCTGTTCCCGGCGCTGCCGGTGCAGTCAAGGACCTGGCTGGCGAACACCAGACCCACGTGCTGGGTACCGAGCGTGAAGTACTGCCGGCCTTCCAGGGATTCGACCTGGCTGGTATCGAGCCTGAGTGTACGATCGATGCGTGACAGCGGGATGGCATAGGGTTCGCCGCAGATTTCCACCAGCAGCGCGCGGATGACGGACAGGGTGAGCGGCAACTGCAGGTGAAATTGTGTACCCGCACCCGCGCTGCTGCTGGCACGTACTATGCCACGCATCTGCTGGACCGTACTGTGGACAACATCCAGTCCGACGCCGCGCCCGGATATCTCGGTGACCTCGTCGCGGGTTGAAAAGCCGGGCAGAAACAGAAACTCGAGCAGCTCGGTTTCACTCATCTCCGTGGCCATGGTTTCGTTTACCATGCCCTTGGCAATAATGCTTTTGCGCAGTTTTTCCAGGTCGATACCGCGTCCATCGTCTTCGACACGGATCGATAGCATGCCGGAGCTGTGTACTGCGGTCAGGCGTAATGTCGCTTGCTCTGGTTTGCCGGCCTGGCGCCGTTCCTCGACCGTCTCGATGCCGTGATCCAGCGCATTGCGCAGCAGGTGATTCAGAGGGGCTTCGATGCGATCCAGAATATCCCGATCGACCTGCGTTGCAAGGCCGTCTACCCTGAAATCCACTTGTTTTCCGAGTCGCCGTGCGACATCGCGTATCATGCGCGGAAAACCGCGTGTCACATCGGAAAACGGCCGCATACGGCTGGTGATGACCTCCTCGTGCAGGCGGTTTCCAAGGCTGTGCGTACGCCGTTCATACTCATCAAGTTCCACCAGGCGCTCGGAAAACTGGTGACGGCAACGATTGGCCTTGCTCTGGATTTCACTGGCGAGTGTCTTGCTGTACTCGTTACTGCCGTTGGCATACAGATTTTCGTTCAATCGATCCAGCAGACCGATGAGTTCGGCCTGCCGGTGTTTGATCTGTAGCAGCGCTTCGGAAAATGGATGCAGCCAGCGGGATTCAACCTGTACTTCTCCCGCGAGTCCGACCAGGCGGTTGAGACTTGCCGATGATACACGCACGGTCGCCGCGTTGCTGGAGGTGTTTTCGGCGTTGGCGCTGGCAGGTGGGGCAGGGGCTTCTGTAGCGGCCTCTGCGTCTTGTTGCGCAGCTTCCGGTTGCGCTGCCATGCCGTCAGGATCATCGGCGGATGATTTCATCGCTTCGGCTGTGGCCGGCTGAGGTATGTCTGCATCCGCAACAGGTTTCAGCTGCTCGATGGTCTGTATCTGCCGGGTCAGTATCGAGAGCTCCTGCGTATCAGCCTGTTGTGTTGAAATGGCAAGCAACTGGTCCACACCCTTCAGCAGCAGATCGATTTGCTGAGGCTGGAGATGCAGTTCGCCCTGTTGAGCTGCAACGAAGCAATCTTCCATGGCGTGCGCGAGTTTGACGCCGGCGTCGATGTCCACCATGCGTGCGGCGCCCTTGATCGAATGTGCGGCGCGCATCAACGCTTCCAGCTGTTTTTCCGGCTGCGCGTCCTGTTCCAGCGCAAGCAGACCGTCAGTGAGGATGGTCGCCTGGTTGTCTACCTCCAGGCGAAACAATTCCAGCATCGAGAAATCGCCCAGGTCGTCACTCATTGCAGACTCCGGGCCAGTGCGTAGAACAGCAGCTCGTGGTCGAGCACGCCAACGTGCCTGTTGTCCCAGCACAGGATGCCGGTGGTATAGCGCTGTCTGGATTTCGCGACGCTTGCCGGTGTGGCCTGCAAGGCGCTGTCGGCGTAACGGTGGATGCCGTAGGCTTCGCTGACCGGGAATACGAAACTCTGTCCGTCCTTTTCGACGAAAATCATGCGTTCGAGAATTTCATAATCGGTGGTGTGTGATTCGCGTGCCTTGTCCAGTTGCAGGATGTAGCCCATCGAGACGCAGATTTTCAGCTCGCCACGAATATTGACCAGTCCTTTCACCGCTGTAGCAGATTTGTGAGGCAGACAGTGAATAGCACGCATCGGGGTGATTTCGTTGACGAAGCGGGTGTCGATGGCCAGCCATTCGTCGCCCAGGCGGAACAGGAGTACCGATTTGGATGTGCCTTTATCCTTGTGTTTGGCGTGGCTAAAACGCTCAGTCCATTCCCGGCGGTAGGCAGCGGGTACCGGGCGTTCCAGTATCTGCCGGCCAGCCGCCGAGTAACGGTCACAGTTACGGCAGTGAACAATGTGTTCCAGTTGCGGGCAACTGGCGTGCTCCGGACTCCATACCCCAATGCGGTTCCAGCAATCGTCCAGCGTTTCAGCGTCATTCCGGGTCCGGTCTGTCATCCCCCGGCTCCCTGGCTGCGGCGTTGTGCACGTGTAGCCCGTTCGTGGAAACGCTGCGCGCCGCCTGTGTCTCCCTGTCGTCTGCAAATAATACTGAGCTGCGTGAGTGCTTCGTAGTGACCGGGATCCAGATAAACCGCCTTGCGGAACATCTGTTCCGCTTCAGTCGGACTGCCTGCTGCCTCGCGTATCAGACCCAGCAAATAGTGTGCGTCGGCCTGCCGGGCTTGCTGTTCCAGAAGTATTTCACAGCGATTTGCCGCTTCATCGAGGTGCCCCTGGTCGGCGAGCTTAAAGGCTTGTTGCAACAGGTCGGTAGCCTGTTCACCCACTGCGTCCCGGTTCTGCTGCCAGCTTTTCCTGAGGCTGTCAGCGAAGGCTGGCGGACTTGCCGGTGCCGGCTTGTTGAGTTTTCGAACCGGGGCCGATTTTGGTAGTGAGTGTGGTGAAATTGGTGTTTCTTCGCGCTTTGCCTTTTTTTGCACACGACGAAAGCCGAAGCTGCGGGGAAAATTCAGCGCCACGAAAGGTCGCTCCAGCAGCAGGCTGGTTTCCGAGTGGCCAAGGAACAGCATGCCGTCGTGGGTCAGCAACTGTTCCAGCCGGTCAATGGCCTGGTGCTGGGTGGGCTGGTCGAAATAGATCATCAGGTTACGGCATAAAATGACGTGGTAGGGCGCACGACCTGCGATGAAGGTATTGTCCAGGATGTTGAGCTGCTCGAAATTCACTCGCTTGCGAATGTTATCCCTGAGCTGAAAGTGTGTGCCAACGGAATCGAAATACAGGTCGCGGAAACTGAGATCGGTGCCGCGAAAGGAATTATTGCCATAGCAGGCGCTGCGCGCCTTTTCGATGTTGATACTGCTGATATCGATAGCGTCTATTTGCGCATCACTGGCGGTGACACCACAGTCGGCCAGGCACATGGCGAGGGTGTAGGGTTCCTCGCCGGTAGAGCAGGGTACGCTCAGAATGCGTAGCGGTGAGCTCGGCTTGTTGGCGAGCCAGGTGTGGCGCAGCCAGTCACTGAAGGCGGAAAACGGATTGCGGTCCCGATAGAACCAGGTTTCCGGGATTACCACAGTGTCGATGAGCGCATTCAGTTCGGTCGTGGACTGGCTGACAATATTCCGGTAGTCATCGATGTCTGTGACAGCGCAGTCGCGCATGCGTTGTGCCACGGCCTGGCTGATCGTTGCGGAGCCCACCGTCGAGCTGTGTAGTCCCATGCTCTGTTTCAGCAGCTGTTGTATAGCCAACAGCGGCATCTACCCAGCCTCCGCCAGGAACAGCTGTGACTGAATGGTTTCGGGTAGCAGTTCACTGACAGTAATGCGTTGCACCAGTCCTGGTTCGCAGTGTGCAGCACGGCCGAGAAACGGTGTATGCGTCATGTTCAGGCCGGTGCTGGTGAAAGCATCTTCATCAATGTTAACGGTTTCGGTAACGCGTTCCGCCAGCAGACCAAGAACACACTGAGTGCCGTCTGCCAGCGGGTAGTTCACCAGGATGATACGGCTGGTGAAGGAGTTACTGCAGGGACTGTTGTTGATCAGCCTGCACAGGTCGATAACCGGTACGTGCAGCGTGCGGTAGTTGAACAGGCCGGCGACATAATCGGGTGCCATGGTGATGGTTTCCAGTTCCACTCGCGGGGCCACTTCCACTACCTCCACGGCAGGGAGGGCGTAGCGGCCGTTGCCCAGCTGAAACAGCAGCATCAGCATGCTTCACTATCCTCAGGAACTGACCTGGAAATGGGATGCGCCTTCCTGAAGCCGGCTGGCCGCTTCATTCAGTTGCATGATGGCGCCATTGGACTGGCGCAGTGAGTCAGCTGTTTGCTGGGCCGATTCACTGAGCTGAATAATGGCATCGCGAATCTGATTGCCACCCTGGGCTTGCGAGGTCATGCCTTCGTTGACTTCTTCGAAGCGCGGAATCAGGGTGTCCACCTGTTCTATAACGTGCGCCAGCTGGGCGCCGACCTGGCGTACGTCGTCGACGCCGTGGCGGACTTCTTCGGAGAATTTCTCCATGCCCATAACGCCGGCCGATACCGCCGACTGCATTTCCTTGACCATCTGCTCAATATCCCAGGTAGCAACTGCTGTCTGATCGGCGAGGCGGCGGATTTCGGTAGCGACCACCGCAAAGCCGACGCCGTACTCGCCGGCTTTTTCGGCCTCGATGGCAGCGTTCAGCGACAGCAGATTGGTCTGGTCGGCGACGCGGTTGATGGTGGTGACCACAGTATTGATGTTGCCCGCCTTCTCGCTCAGCACGGCCAGTTTGGAGCCTATGGATTCTGTTGCATCCATCATCTGGTGCATGGTTTTTTCCATGCTCTGCAGGGAAGACCGGCCGGCGTTGGCCCCTTCGGATGTTTTCCAGGCGACCTCGGTCACTTCGTTCATGGTGTTGAGCAGTTCTTTCGAAGTAGCGGTAATTTCCGTCACGGTGGCCTTGATCTGGTTGGTGGTCGCGGCCTGCTCGGTGACCGTGGCTTCCTGTTCCTTGGCGGTCGCTGCGATCTCGGTTGCCGATGACGTCACCTGAACGCCGGACTGCTGAATGCGGGATACCAGCGAGTTCAGGCTGTCCAGCATTTGCTGGATACCGGCAGCCAGCTCGGAAATAATATCCTGGTCCCGGTACACCATGATCTGCCCGGTCAGGTCGCCCTCGGCTGCCATGGCGACGACATTCTGTATCAGTTCGACCTTGCCCTTTACGTCTTCCGCAGCCTGCCGTTCGCGTTCGATGATGTCCTGAACCTGTTGGGTCATGGTATTGAAAGCGTTCGCCAGGGTGTGAAATTCTTTCAATGCGCGGTTGCCCAGCCTGGTATTGGCTTCACCTTTGGCCACCCGATCCATATCATTGATCATGATTTTCACCGGCTGGAACAGGAAACGGTTCAGGAGCATGATGGCAATCAGTAACACCGCGCCGATGAGTGCCACAAAGGCGACTGTTGTGGTGTTACGGGTTTGTCGGGTGGCGTTGTAGAGTGAAGAAAAATCATCCAGCGCAACCAACTGTGCGATGGGGATATTCTGACTGCCCGTGGCCTGGTACTGTATTTCGTGAATGTTGCGGGATTCTGCTCCCCATCCCTTTGTTTCAAACCGGGTGTCACCGAGTGCGGATTGAATACGCAGCGGAAGACCGGTCAGATCAGCGACGCTGCGCAGGGTAAAGACCGGGTCAAAGCTGATTTCCAGGTAACCCTGTCCTGCTTTATTGCCGAGTGGCCGTATGACCGAATAGCGGGCGCCTTTGTCCGATAGCCAGAAAGCCGTGACCGTTTGCTGGTTGCTTGCATTGTTGAGCGCGGTGTTATCTCCGCTTGCATTGTCGCCTGCCTGCATCAATTGTTGCTTGCTGCCATTGTAGAGCCGTACCGAGGTCGGTTTTAACAAGGGCAAGCCGGATTCAAGTGGTGCGGCCAGCAGTTTTTCCAGCATCGGGTTAGAAGTGCCTGCCGGAGCCTCTGCCAGGTAACTGTCCAGCTCCGGCTGCCGGGAAAGGGCTTTGGCCGCGACGGCGCTCAACTGCTTGCTTTCAGTCGCCAGCCGGCTGAGTGCGGCATCGCTGGCTACCTCCAGAATTCGGGAAACGGTTTTGATCTGGGCCTGCACCGCCGCGTTGCGGTATTCGGTTTCCGAAACAAAGGCCATTGCGACTGCAACAATCCCCACGATCAGCAGCATGCTTACCGTTAGTGCCTTCACTGAAAATTTTTCGATTTGCATAATGGGTACTCACTTTTCCCTGGCAGCCCGAGACATGGGCAACAAAATCAAACAGCAAAGCTGCAAATTGCTTGCCACGAATGGCTGGAGGGTTGGCTTGCCTGGATAACGGCCTGGCTGAGGCGGCTTATTGACCTTTCAGAGGGTTGGAGAACACCAGCCTGGCGCCATAATCCGTACCGGAGCCTCCTGTTTTATTATCAATAACAATATGTAAAATATAGATAAATGGGTAGATTCCTGGCTTGCGAGGCACTCTTCCGGATATAAGCCGGGTTTTTTGTGGCGTGAATCGCAGGTTTGAACTCAGCTTGGCATCTAAATTGCCGTTATTTCAGTTACCGACGGAAATTTGTCACTATTGCTGGATAAATATGAACCGATCTCTCCTGAACTCCACGCTTTGGCTGCTCGCCTTGCTGACAGTTAACACGGTTGCGGCAGAATCCTTCCACACCATCCCCATGAACCAGAAGCGACTGGCGACTTACTATATTCAGGCCAGTATGCAGGGGAGTGGCGATGTAGAATTCATGGTGGATACCGGGGCCGGTTACACGACCATTAACGAGCATACGCTGCAGCAACTGTTGCTGGCTGACAATGCGGTGTACGTCGGCGAACTGACGGGCGTGATGGCAGACGGCTCCCAGCACCAGTTACCGGTTTACCGTATCAAACGTCTGGTGCTGGGTACGGATTGTGTGCTTGATGATGTTGAAGCTGCTGTTTTTCCAGAGAAAACTCGAATGTTGCTGGGTTTGAGCGCGCTCAAGAAGGCTGCGCCCTTCACATTTTCCACTAATCCCCCCAGCCTTGGCCTGAGCAATTGCGGAGCGGTCACCGGATAGACCCGTAATAATCCTCCTGGCACATTGCACATTCCCCGGAACTGGCAGAGAATAGCCATATAAGAAAGGGGAGATCGTGGTGGTTCATGATCTGCGCAGTTGTTCGGAGGGCTTCAGAAAATGACAAAAAATCTCGCAAGCAGAGTGTTAGTGCTGGCTGTTATGGGAATGTCGAGCGGGTGGGTTCAGGCATCTAACGGCTACGTAGACGATAGCAGTAAATCCATTATCCGTACCGGCCACGGTGATTGTATGCATACCAAACGCTGGTCCGTACCCAACGCGATTATGGAGTGTGATCCCGAAATCGTAGCAGCACGTGATGGCGTAGACCTGGCGGCCGTGGACGTCATTATCCGCATGAAACATAACCCGGTACGTCTGCAGGCGGATGCGCTGTTTGCGTTTGGCAGTGACGCGGTTTCCGATTCGGGTGCGGCGCTGCTCGATGACATGGTAGGCAACCTGACTGCCGCCATTCTGCTGGAACAGAAAATCGAAATTACCGGTTACACAGACCGTATAGGTCCCGATGCCTACAATCTGGCGCTGTCGAAACGTCGTGCAGAGTCAGTGCGTAGCTACCTGGTGGCAAAAGGCGTGGTGCCCACTTATATCGAAGCCAAAGGTCTGGGCTCAGCCAATCCGGTGGTGGAGTGTCCGGGAATACGCGGTCAGGCGCTGATTGATTGTCTGGCCCCGAACCGGCGTACCGAAGTTGAAGTTTCAGCCTTCGAAGAGGTCGAGGTACGTGAAGAAGTGCCCAGGGAGAAAGCCCCGATACCTGCCTTGTAGTGGACAGATACGGATAGTTCGACAAACGGGCCTTTTATTCAGGGCCCGTTTTTTATTGTGCGGAGTCTTCCGCCATCTGCTTCAGCTTGTATAACAGTTCCAGTGCCTGGCGCGGGGTCAGGTCATCGGGTTTTATCCCCTGGAAGGCATCCACCAGCGGAGATTCTTCCTGGCGTCTGAACAGGTCGATTTGCGGTTCTGCGCTGTCGCTGCCTAGTGGTGCGTGCAGCGGGCCACTTTCCAGTCGCTGCAGAATGGAGCGCCCCTGTTTCAATACCCTGTCCGGAACGCCCGCCAGGGCGGCGACCTGCAAACCGTAACTGCGGCTGGCCGGGCCATCCTTGACGGTATGCAGGAACACAATCCGTTCGCCGTGTTCTACCGCATCCAGGTGCACGTTGGCGGTGGCCGGCATTTCATCGGGCAGGCCGGTGAGTTCAAAGTAGTGTGTCGCAAACAGGGTGAAGGCACCCAGTTCACCGAGTTCCCTTGCCACCGCCCAGGCCAGCGCCAGGCCGTCGTAGGTGCTGGTGCCACGGCCGATTTCATCTATCAGTACCAGACTCTGGCTGCTGGCATTGTTGAGGATATTGGCGGTCTCGGTCATTTCCACCATGAAGGTCGAACGACCGCTGGCGAGATCATCGGAGGCACCGATACGGGTAAAAATCCGGTCGACCGGACCGATGCTGGCCTGGTCGGCAGGGACAAAACTACCCATGCAGGCAAGCAGTACGATCAGTGCGGTCTGACGCATGTAGGTGGATTTGCCGCCCATGTTGGGGCCGGTAATGATCAGCATGCGCCGCGCATCGGCCAGTTCGACATCGTTTGGCACGAACGGTTCTTCGCTGACCTGTTCGATGACCGGATGCCGGCCACCCTGGATGCGGATTCCGGGTTCCTCGACCAGCATCGGCCGGGACCAGTTCAAAGTATCGGCACGCACTGCCAGGGTAGTCAGCACGTCGAGTTCGGCGAGACCTTCCGCGCAGGTGGATAACGGCTTTAAATATTCGAGCAGCTTGTCGAGCAGTTCAGCGTACAGGGCCTTCTCGCGTTCCAGTGCCTTGCTGCGTGCGCTTAACACCCGGTCTTCGTGTGCCTTGAGCTCAGGCGTGATGAAGCGTTCGACGCCTTTCAGTGTTTGCCGGCGCTGGTAGTTGTCCGGCACCTGGTCTGACTGGCTGCGGCTGATTTCGATGTAATACCCGTGCACGCGGTTGTAGCGGATTTTCAGATTGCCGATGCCGGAACGTTCGCGTTCCTGCACTTCCATCTCCAGCAATACCTGGTCACCCTGTTCGCTGAGACGTTTCAGTTCATCCAGTTCGGTATCGTAGCCCACGGCAATAACACCGCCATCGCGTACCAGCGCGGGGGGGATGTCCGGCAAGGCCTTGCGCAGCAGTTTGAGAATCCTGGGCTGTTCCTGGACGCGGGCAGCGATGTTGCCCAGCAATGGATCGCTGTCACTGCGCAGCAGGACCTGCAGATCAGGTAAACGCGCCAGCGTATCGCGCAACGCGCCCAGGTCGCGCGGCCGGGCAGACTTCAGTGCGATGCGTGACAGGATGCGCTCCAGGTCACAGCTGCCGCGTAATTGCTCGCGTAGCGATTCGAACAGGTGCGCCTGTAACAGGGATTCCAGGCATTGATGCCGCCCGGCCAGCACACCGCGATCACGCAGCGGGCGGTGCAGCCAGCGGCGCAGCATGCGACCACCCATGGCGGTGACACTTTTATCCAGCACCGCGATCAGGCTGTGCGCCTTCTGTCCGGACTGCGCCTGGTCAAGCTCCAGGTTGCGGCGCGTAGCCGCGTCCATTACCACACTGTCTTTGTGCTGCTCGCTACGCAGACCGCGCAAGTGGGGCAGGGCGGCGCGTTGGGTATCCTTGACATAGTGCAACAGGGCGCCGGCGGCGGCCACCGCAACCGGCATGTCCTGGCAGCCGAAACCGCTGAGGTCATGGGTGCCGAACTGCTGGTTGAGCTGGCGCGCCGCGCTTTCGGTATCGAAATGCCAGGGCGCCAGCCGGCGCAATCCGCTGTCGCGCTGTATCGCGGGCGGTAGCGACAGGTTTTCGCTGACCAGCAGTTCCGCGGGCTGCAGACGCTCGATCTCACCCAGCAGGGTATCTTCGCCGTTGAACTCCTGTACCACGAAGCGCCCCGCGGACAGATCCAGTGCTGCGACACCGAAATAGCCTTCCTCGTCCTGGTGCAGGGCCACCAGCAGGTTGTCGCGGCCTTCCTGCAACAGGGCTTCTTCAGTCAGCGTGCCTGGCGTGACAACGCGCACCACCTTGCGCTCCACCGGCCCCTTGCTGGTGGCCGGGTCACCGATCTGTTCACAGATGGCGACCGATTCACCCCGGCGCACCAGTCTTGCCAGGTACTGATCGATCGCGTGTACCGGAACGCCGGCCATGGGGATCGGCTCACCCGCCGACTGGCCGCGGCTGGTAAGCGTAATATCCAGCAGTTCCGAAGCCTTGCGCGCGTCTTCGTAGAACAGTTCGTAAAAGTCGCCCATGCGGTAGAGCAGCAGGATATCCGGGTGCTCCGCCTTGATGCGCAGATACTGCTGCATCATCGGCGTGTGTTTACATGAATTGGGTACCGCGGACATGGCGCGCAGTCTAGCCCAATTATCCGTTACGCTACAGCTTGCCAAACGGCGCGCGCTTTGGTACTCCTTTGACGGCCCCTGGCAAAACCCTCGGAGGAATGATTTATGAGTCTGGACCAGCGGAGTTGCGAACAAAAAAGAGACTTCATCCGTATTCCTGTGGTCTGTGATGCGGATGTACAGTAGTGGAGCAGAGTGTTCCTGCACTTGCCAAAGCATTGCTGGCGCGCCACGAGTCGCTTGCCACGGCGGAATCCTGCACCGGCGGCTGGGTTGCCAAGGTCTGCACCGACCTGCCTGGCAGTTCCGGCTGGTTTGAGCGCGGCCTGGTTACGTACAGCAATGCCGCCAAGCAGGAATTGCTCGGTGTTTCTGCACAAACCCTGAATCAGTACGGTGCGGTCAGTGAGCAGACGGTGCAGGAGATGGTGCTCGGTATGCTGTGCCACAGCCATGCACAATGGGGGCTGGCTATCAGCGGCGTTGCAGGCCCCGGCGGTGGCAGTGCAGACAAACCGACAGGCACCGTATGGATGGCCTGGGCCGGTCCGGGGGACTGGCTGGTAAAACGCTGTTACCGGTTTGACGGAAACCGTGACGAGGTGCGCAGGCAGGCGGTGGAAACCGCACTGTGCGTACTGGTTGAGCGCTTACGGGAGCTGGCGTGAATGAGGCCAGCGACACCCGGCGCCTGTTTTTCGCCCTGTGGCCCAGTCCGGATGTACGCCGGCAGCTGGCCAGGGTCGCGCACAGCTGGACCCGGCACCCGGTTGCCGATGCGAACCTGCATATGACGCTGCTGTTCCTGGGTGGACGGACCGCCCGTGAACTGGGCTGCTTTTGTGAAGCGGCCGGGAATCTGCAGGGCGAAGCCTTTGAGCTGCAGCTGGATTATCTGGGTAACTGGGCAAGGCCGCGCATTCAGTGGCTGGGGACCAGTTGTATACCGCCGGCGCTGCTGCAGCTGGTTGATACGCTGCAACAGGCGCTGGCGTCCTGTGGGGTAGAGCCCGAAAAACGGCCTTTTGTTCCCCATGTAACCCTCTCGCGCAAGGAGAAAAATCCCCGGGTAAAGGCGGGCCTGGAGCCTGTTCACTGGCAGGTACGGGATTTTGTGCTGGCCGAATCGGTTTCGGCACAGGGTGGTGTCAGATACGCTGTTGTGCAGCGCTGGCCGCTTGCAGACGCGGCCCAGGGTTAGACATACAGGGCCGGAGCCAATTATTTCACCAGTACTGTTTATTTTTACAGTAGTGTGGTGCATACTCACCCGCAATCGGCAGCGAAGCCGCCTGGTTGAGTATCACTGCCAACCCGCGGGGCAGGGAGTTCCCCGAAGTTAACCATGTCAAACGGAGGAGTCTATGGACGATAACAAACGCAAGGCGCTCAGTGCAGCGCTGAGTCAGATTGAGAAGCAGTTCGGCAAGGGTTCGGTTATGCGCATGGGTGATGTCAGCGCACAAGGTATTGACGTGGTGTCCACCGGCTCGCTGGCGCTGGATGTGGCGCTGGGTATCGGCGGTCTGCCGCGTGGTCGCGTGGTCGAGATCTATGGGCCTGAATCTTCCGGTAAAACCACCCTGACCCTGCAGGTGATTGCCGAGGCGCAGAAAGCGGGCGGGACCGCGGCATTCATCGATGCCGAGCACGCGCTGGACCCCTCGTATGCAGAAAAACTGGGCGTCCAGATTGACGACCTGCTGGTATCCCAGCCGGATACCGGCGAACAGGCGCTGGAAATCACCGATATGCTGGTACGGTCCAGCGCCGTAGACGTGGTGGTAATCGACTCGGTTGCCGCACTGACACCCAAAGCCGAAATCGAAGGTGAAATGGGTGACTCACACATGGGGCTGCATGCCCGTCTGATGTCACAGGCGCTGCGCAAGCTGACCTCCAACATCAAGCGTTCCAATACACTGGTGATTTTCATTAACCAGATGCGTATGAAGATCGGCGTCATGTTCGGTAATCCCGAGACCACCACCGGGGGTAATGCGCTGAAATTCTATGCTTCCGTGCGTCTCGATATTCGCCGTATCGGCGCCATCAAGAAGGGTGACGAAATTGTCGGTAACGATACCCGCGTCAAGGTGGTCAAAAACAAGATGGCGCCGCCATTCAAACAGGCTCTGTTCGAAATTCTCTATGGAGAGGGTATTTCCCGCCAGGGCGAGCTGATCGAGCTGGGCGTCAAGGAAGGTATCGTCGACAAGGCCGGTGCCTGGTACAGCTATAACGGCGACCGCATTGGCCAGGGCAAGGACAATGTACGCAATTTCCTGAAGGACAATCCGGAGATTGCGCAGGATATCGAACAGCAGTTACGCGCCAGGCTGCTGGACCAGGATGACGAGCCGAAAGCAGCGACTGTCACGCCCATTGAATCCGCAGGCTGAAACAGCCGACAGCGCAGAGG
>CAZWJB010000009.1:0-18244 GCA_964634485.1 uncultured Thiohalobacter sp.
TAACTTCCGCGCGGATAAAGCCTTTTTCGAAGTCTGTGTGAATAACACCGGCGGCCTGGGGCGCCGTAGCGCCGATCCGCACCGTCCAGGCGCGGACTTCCTTTACCCCGGCGGTGAAATAGGTCTGCAGGCCCAGCAAGCGGTATCCGGCCCGGATCACCCGGTTCAGGCCCGGCTCGTCAAGCCCGAGCTCTTCCAGAAAGGCCTGCTGATCTTCCTCATCCAGTTCGACGAGTTCAGCCTCAATCGCTGCACAGACCGGTACGACCACCGCGCCCTCTTTCCCGGCCAGTTCGCGCACTGCATCAAGGCGGGGATTATTTACGAAGCCGTCTTCTGCCACGTTGGCGATGTACATGGTCGGCTTGAGTGTCAGAAGATGCAGGTCATACAATCCCGCCCTGGCATCGTCGTCCAGCGCCATGGAACGCGCCATGTGTCCTTCATTCAGGTGGGCGACGAGCGGTTCGAGAACGGCAAGCTTTGCCCTCGCGGCCTTGTCACCGCTCTTGGCAATCTTGCCGACGCGGTGCAGCGCTTTTTCGACGGTATCCAGGTCGGCCAGCGCCAGCTCGGTATTGATGATCTCGATATCCGATAGCGGATCTATTTTCCCGTCTACGTGTACGACATTATCGTCTTCAAAGCAGCGTACCACGTGCACGATGGCGTCAGTTTCACGGATGTTGGCCAGAAACTTGTTGCCCAGCCCCTCTCCTTTCGATGCACCGGCAACCAGTCCGGCAATGTCGACAAACTCCATGGTGGTCGGCAGTACGCGTTGCGGATTCACGATAGCCGCCAGCCTGTCCATCCTCGTATCGGGAACCGGCACGACGCCGACGTTGGGGTCTATGGTGCAGAACGGATAGTTTTCCGCCTGGATACCTGCCTCGGTAAGCGCATTAAACAACGTGGACTTGCCCACATTCGGCAAGCCGACGATTCCGCATTTAAATCCCATACTATCCGATCCAGACTGGTTACTTGCTGTGTAAGGTATTCATGGCGCGTTCAAACTGCCCCTGAATAATTTCCGGCACTGCATTCAGCGCGTCGGCCAATGCCGCTTCAATTTGCAGCCGGTCCTGCTTGGACGGCCGTTTGAGCACGTAGTCGACAACCTGATCGCGATGGCCCGGGTGGCCGACACCTACGCGCAGTCGGTAGAAGTCCTTGCTGCCCAGGTGACTGATCAGGTCGCGTAGCCCGTTGTGACCGCCGTGCCCTCCGCCTTTCTTTAACCTGACGACACCGGGTGGCAGGTCCAGCTCATCGTGCACGACGAGCACCTGTTCCAGCGGTATCTTGAAGAACTGCATCAGGGCACGTACCGCCTGGCCACTGCGGTTCATGAAGGTCATCGGTTTCTGCAGGCGACACTCGCTGCCTTCAAGCAGGCATCGTGCGACCTCACTCTGAAACCGTTGTTCATCACGGAACGACTGCTGGCAACGCTGCGCCAGTTCATCGACAAACCAAAACCCGGCGTTATGCCGGGTTGGTTCGTAATCGGGTCCGGGGTTTCCCAGCCCAACGATGAGTTGAATAGCCGGCACTGGCCGGATAAATCAGCTCTCGCCCTCAGCGGCTTCTTCTCCGCCTTCGGCTGCTGCCTCTTCACCCTCTTCAGCATCTGCATCGGCACCGCCACGCCGCACGTGGATCGATACCATCGGCAGGTCGTGACCGTCACCGCGCGCCAGCTCGACCAGGCTACCGGACTCCGGCAATCTGAGATCGGTCAGGTGCAGGATGTCGCCCACTTCCATGGCGGAAATATCGACTTCAATAAACTCAGGCAGGTGCTTTGGCAACACTTCCAGCGCCACTTCCGTCAGGTCGTGCGAGACCAGACCGCCCGCCTTGACACCGGGTGCCACGTCCGCGCCGACAAAATGCAAGGGCACGTGTACGCGAATCGGCTTGCTTTCGTCGATACGCATAAAATCCATGTGCATAATGACGGGCCTGGCAGGATGGCGCTGCATATCACGCAGAATCGTTTTGCTCGGTTTGCCGTCAATATTGACTGTCAGGATGTGCGAGTAAAAGGCTTCGTGATCCAGACGCTTCAGGATTTCACTGTGCACCAGCTTGATGGATTGCGGTTCCTCACTGCCACCATAGATGACAGCCGGTACCATGCCGTCACGACGCAGGCGGCGGCTCGCACCTTTCCCCTTGTCTGAGCGTGACTCGGCATCGAGTTCAAAAATAGACATACTTCATACTCCAGGTTTACCAAAAAACTCCTCCGCGACCAGAGGAGACCAAAAACAGTTTTTAATCCATAAACATCGAACTGACCGACTCTTCGGCACTGATACGGCGAATCGTCTCGGCCAGCATTTCAGCAATACTCAGTTGCCGTATGCGCGTACAGGCCTGTGCATCGGGACGCAACGGGATGGTATCCGTCACCACCAGTTCATCGAGTTGCGAGTTCTCGATATTCTTTATCGCATTTCCGGACAACACGGGATGCGTGCAGTACGCGACTACCCGCTGCGCACCGTGTTCCTTCAGTGCGTCGGCCGCCTGGCACAGGGTTCCCGCCGTATCGACCAGGTCATCTACCAGTACGCAGGTGCGGCCTTCAACCTCACCGATAATATGCATGACCTTCGCCACGTTGGCTTTCGGCCGGCGCTTGTCGATGATAGCCAGTTCGGCACCGTCCAGACGCTTGGCCAGCGCCCTTGCCCTCACCACACCACCGACGTCCGGCGATACCACCATGAGGTTCGGATATTTCTGTCGCCACACGTCGCCCAGCAGGATCGGCGAGGCGTAGACGTTGTCGACCGGCACATTGAAGAAGCCCTGTATCTGTTCCGCGTGCAGATCTACGGTCAATGCCCGGTCAGCGCCTGCATCGCCGATCATCTGCGCCACTACCCTGGCGGTAATCGGCACCCGCGCCGAGCGCGGCCTGCGGTCCTGGCGCGCATAGCCGAAATACGGAATCACCGTGGTAATACGGCCGGCCGAAGCGCGCCGCAAGGCATCCACCGTGACCAGCAACTCCATCAGGTTGTTGTTGGTCGGCGCACAGGTGGGCTGCACTACAAATACATCACGACCACGGACATTTTCCGTGATCTCAACCATGATCTCGCCGTCGCTGAACTCGCTGATCGTCGACTTGCCCAGGTGCAGATGCAGGCGGTTGACGATCAATTGCGCCAGCGGCGGGTTGGCGCTGCCCGAAAACACCATCAGGCGATTATCAGCATCTGATGGGGGCATGCCTTTCATACTGTCTTCACCTGTCGTTGTGTGACAAAAACGTCGCCGTTTCCAGCTATGGCTGGGGCGGCAATTATGGCTGGGGCGGCAGGATTCGAACCTGCGTATGCTGAGATCAAAACCCAGTGCCTTACCGCTTGGCGACGCCCCAAGAAAATACGCCCTTACATCTGCTCCAGCCGCTGCAACAGCGGCGAGCGATTACAACCCCGAGCCACGAATCCGCTCCAGGGCGCCGGCACCTGTTGCAGTATGGATTCGGCCTGCTGTCGATCCGTGCAGGCAGCAAACACGCAGGAGCCACTCCCGGTCATACACGCCGACTGTAATTTATCCAGCCAATTCAATGCCTTACCTACTTCCGGATAGCGCCGCACAACCACTCCCTGAAGGTGGTTGATCCCCGCACCCGAGACAAAGGCGGGTATTTTGAGCGGGGGCGCGTTGCGTGTCAATCGGGGATCGGAAAATATCGCGGCAGTTGATACCTTTACCGCCGGATTCAGGATCAGGTACCAGGGTTCCGGCAGATCCGGCAGGGGGGTCAATTGCTCACCCACGCCTTCAGCCCAGGCCGCAAGACCACGCACGAATACCGGCACATCCGCGCCCAGCTGAAGTCCGAGTCCGGCCAGCTCATCGACACCAAGTCCCAGTCCCCAGAATGCATTCAACGCCACCAGCGTAGTCGCAGCGTCTGAACTGCCGCCACCCAGACCACCACCCGCGGGCAGGCGTTTGTCGACCCGAATGAGCGCACCTTTACCACAACCGGTGTGCCGCGCCAGGCTGTGCGCGGCGCGCACAATCAGATCCTGACCGGGAGGCACGTCGGGCAAGCCCCCTTGCAGAACGATAATGCCATCGTCCACCGCCTCAAACCATAACCGGTCACAGATATCGAGAAACTGAAAGACGGTCTGCAACTCATGATAACCGTCAGCACGGCGCCCGGTAACCTGTAAAAACAGGTTGAGTTTGGCGGGCGCCGGCCAGAACTCGCCGCTGCCAGGCCCGCTCATGGGATCTGCCAGTCGTCGACGACAAGCCTGACCTGAATGGAATTACGTTTAAGAAGCAGTTTTTTCGGCAGTGACAGGCCACCCTTCTGCAGGTAACGCTGATAATCGATCAGCCAGCCGTTTTGATCGAGATGCAACAGACGGCCCTGCGTATCCCACAGGATAACCGGGTCACCCCCGCTGACCGGCAAACCACGCAGCCAGGCAGCCAGGCCGGTGACCGGCAGTTGCCAGCCGGTTTGCTGTTGCAGCAGGGCGTCCGGGTTGAGTGCGAAAACAGCCGGCTGGTCCGCACGCTTCAGCCACACACCATGCTGGCTACCGTGCAGTTCCACCGCGCCCTGACCAAAAGGACCGCGCAGGCGGATGCGGTAATTCTCGCCACGTTGCCGCCAGTCAAAACTGGCGCTCCATCCCTCATCCTCTGTGCGCAGTGCAACACGCCCCTGTACCTGCCAGTCACGCAGCGCTTCAAGCGCAGCACGGTGTTCCAGCCAGGCGGGCTCCGCCTCTGGCGCCACCGCCGGCGGACGGGTGGCACAGCCGCCCGCCAGCAGCAGAACAATCAGCCACAGCCAACGCGTGGTATCGGCAAACGTCGGGGATGATGCTCGGATTGTATAGAACACTCAGGGAGAGAAACGCCGTACCGTTTCTTCCAGAACCGGGTCGCCGGGCGTCTCCCTGCGAACTTTATCCCATAGCGCACGCGCAGTGTCCCTGTCACCCATGGCCCACATAACTTCGCCAAGATGCGCCGCAATCTCAGCGTCTTCGGTCATATCATAGGCCCTTTGCAGATTATCACGCGCCTCTTGCAGCCGCCCGAGTCGATACAGGACCCAGCCCATACTGTCGATAACAGCCGGATCATCGGGCGTCTGGTCAAAGGCTTTCTGCACGTATACCAGAGCCTCCTCATAGCGATCGGTGCGATCGGCAAGCGTATAACCCAGCGCGTTGAGGGCACGGGTATTGTCCGGCTCCACTGCCAATACCGCACGCAAGTCTCTTTCAGTTTGGTCAACGCGGTCCAGGCGCTCTGCAACCAGCGAGCGGGCATACAGGATCTCGAGATCATCAGGCCGTGTTTCCAGGTACTCACTGTACAGCCTGTAGGCCTCCTCGCGCCACTCGATTCCGGAGAGAATCTCGCCTTCCACCAGGAACAGGCGCTGCGCCTGGCCAGGTTGCGACAGACGCAGTTTGCGCAACCGGTCACGCGCCGCTTTAACATCGCCCCGCTGTGCCTCCAGCCGCGCTATGCGAATCTGCACTTCGATCCAGTGCTCACCTTCCGAATCCACTTTGTTGTACCACTGCAGGGCACGCTCGGGTTTATTTCGCTCTTCCGCAATGGCACCCAGGTAGTAATAGGATTGCTGGGTCTGGAAATCCAGCTCCACCAGTTTTTTGAACCGGGTGCGCGCTTCTTTCAGATCACTGCCATCCAGTGCGAGCAGCGCCAGCGCATATACAACCTGTCCATTATCGGGCTGCCGCTTGAGTAAACTGCGGTACTGGGCACGTGCAGCTTCAAAATCTTCCAGATCCACCAGCAAACGTGCGTAGGCCAGTTGCAGTTCCAGGTTCTCCGGCTCACGCTGCAGCGCGGCCTCCAGCTGCGCGCGCGCCGCGCTGCCCCTGTCCTGCTTGAGGCTTACCTGCGCCTGTAATATCAGCGCTTCCGTCCAGCCAGGCTTCAGTTCCAGGGAGCGTGTAACCTGTTGCTCGGCAACTGACCAGTCTTCCGCATGCACCGCCAGTTTGGCAAAGGCAAGGTGCGCCTGCGGGTTCTGCGGGCGCAGCTCCACCAACTGCGCCATCACCTGCAGCGCGCGTTCCTTGTCCGGCTCCCGCGCCAGCAGCGCCAGCATGGACTGGTATGGCGCGCCGTTGCCGCGCTCGGCGTTCTGCAGCAGGAACTCGAACTGGTCCAGCGCTTCCTGTTGCTGGTTTAATCGCAGCGCCAGAATCGCCAGCGTCTGGCGGGCTTCAACATTGTCAGGCGCAAGTTCCACCCAGCGCTGTGCGGCCTGGTAAGCAAGCCCCGGCTGCTTGGCGAAGATCGATATCTTCAGTGCCCGCTCGGCAATGCGTGGGTCATCACTTTGCTTCGCAGCCTGCAGATAGGCGGCCCCGGAAACATCCAGGCGGCCACGCTGACCGGCAATTTCACCCAGCAACACACCGAACAGCAAGGGTGCTGTCAGCCCCTCCTGCCCGGGACCGGGTGCCGGCTGTTGCCCGCTCTCGTCCGGCAGCGGCCGGGTCGGGCTGACGATAGCCGCCGGCTCTTGCGACTCGGGTTTGACCTGGGGCTGGCTACAGGCGGTGAGCAGCAAACCTGCAATCAGCACCCACGAGCAACGCAGATTTACGCTTTCACATCTAAAAACAATCATCTTGTCCGGTTATTCGGTTAATCTTTCAGTTTTCATGTCACTATACGGCAAACGATTCGGAAGCTACAGTAATCTCAGCTGGCTTGTATTCGTCCGGGCCATCCCGCAAAATTTCTTGTTTGTATTTATAAACGTGTACTTATGTCCCTGATCGCGCTCGGCATCAATCACCGCACCGCACCTGTCGAACTGCGGGAGCAGGTCGCCATTAGCGGTGAACGCATCACCGATGCGCTGCATGATCTGGTCGCCCTGCCTGCAGTCAACGAAGCTGCCATTCTGTCCACCTGCAACCGCACCGAACTGTACTGCGGCCTGCAGGATAACCGGATCGACGCTGTAACAGACTGGCTGGCTGGCTTCCATCGATTGAAACCCGAAGCGATCCGTCCGCACATCTACAGCTACCCGAATGATGACGCGGTGCGCCACCTGCTGCGGGTAGCGGGTGGTCTGGATTCGATGATTCTCGGTGAGCCACAGATCCTCGGCCAGATGAAAGACGCCTGGCAGGCTGCAAGCGATGCCGGCACCCTGAACATCACACTGGGCCGCCTGTTCCAGCATACCTTCTCGGTGGCTAAACAGATCCGTACCGATACGACTATTGGCGAAAGCCCGGTATCGATTGCTTTTGCCGCAGTCAGCCTGGCGCGCCAGATTTTCAGCGATTTCAACCAGCGCACGGCGTTGCTGATCGGCGCCGGGGAAACCATTGAGCTGACCGCCCGCCACTTGCATGACCAGCACCTCGGGCGCCTGACCGTTGCCAACCGCACGCTGGAAAACGCCCATAACCTGGCAGCAAATTTCGGCGGCTATGGCATCGACCTGGACGAAATCCCGGCGCATCTTGCCGAGGCGGATATTGTCATTTCCGCGACCTCAGGCGACACGCCGATACTCGACAAGGCAATGGTGAAAACCGCACTCAAGGGGCGCAAACACCGGCCGGTGTTCATGGTCGATATCGCCGTACCACGCGATATCGATCCGGCAGTCGCCGAACTTGAAGACATCTACCTGTACACCGTCGATGACCTGCAGGAAGTCATCCAGGAAAACCTGAAATCCCGGCAACAGGCGGCACGTCAGGCCGAAGAAATTATTGATGTCCAGGTAGACCGTTTCATGGCCTGGCTGCGTGGCCAGGACGCCGTTGCCTCGATCCGCAATTACCGCCTGCTGGCCGAACAACAACGCGATGAGGTGCTGGACAAGGCCCGGCAGATGCTGGGTAATGGCAAGGATCCGCAGCAGGCGCTGGAATACCTCGCCCGGGCACTGACCAACAAACTGGCGCACGGACCCAGCGTGCGCATCCGGCAGGCCGCAGAAAACGGGGATACAGGATTAATGCAGGCTGCTCTCAGGTTGTTCAACCTGGACAAGGACTGACTGGCGTGAACCCTTCACTGGAAAGAAAGCTCGAAACCATCGTGGAACGCGCCGAGGAGGTCAGTGCATTGCTGGCGGAGCCGGATGTCATTGCTGACAATCAGCGCTTCCGTGAATTGTCAGTGGAGTATGCACAGATCAATCCGGTGGTGAGCTGTTTCGAAACATTGCAGCAGACGCATGAAGATGAACGGGCTGTACAGGACATGCTGCAGGATCCTGACCCCGAACTGCAGGCGATGGCCCGCGAGGAGCTGGCGGAAATCAGCACGCGCCGGGAGCGGCTGGAACTGGAACTGCAGACCCACCTGCTGCCCAGGGATCCCAACGATAACAAGAATGTCTACCTGGAAATCCGTGCCGGTACCGGCGGCGATGAAGCCGCCATTTTTGCCGGTGATTTGTTCCGCATGTACTCGCGCTTCGCGGAGAAGCAGCGCTGGAATGTCGAAATCCTCAACGAAAGCAGTGGCGAACACGGCGGCTACAAGGAAATCATCGCGCGCATCAGCGGTCAGGGCGTCTACGCCCGGTTAAAATTCGAATCCGGGGCACATCGTGTACAACGGGTTCCGGAAACCGAATCGCAGGGACGCATTCACACCTCCGCTGCAACCGTCGCGGTATTACCGGAAGCCGAGCAACAGGATGCAGTCGATATAAATCCCGCAGACCTGAAAATAGATACCTACCGCGCCTCCGGTGCGGGTGGCCAGCATGTCAACAAAACCGACTCTGCGGTGCGCATCACGCATACACCGACCGGCATTGTTGTCGAATGCCAGGACGAGCGCTCACAACACAAAAACCGGGCCCGCGCCCTGTCGCTGCTGGCAGCACGTATTCAGGCCGTGGAAGATGAAAAACGCCAGCGCGAGGAAACCGAAACACGCCGCAACCTGATCGGCGGCGGCGATCGTTCGGAGCGCATCCGAACCTACAATTTTCCGCAGGGGCGCATGACCGATCACCGCATCAACCTGACGCTCTACAAACTCGAGGACATCATGCAGGGCAATCTGGAACTTGTTATCGACCCACTGCTGAGCGAAGACCATGCAGACCGCCTGGCTGAACTCAGCTCCGCAGACTAGCCTCTTATGCAGGCAGCTGATGAAACACTGTATAAAAGAAGCTCTCGAACTCGCAGTGATCAAACTGCAAGACAGCGACCAGGCCCGTCTGGACGCCGAAGTATTGCTGGCGCACGTACTCGACAAACCACGCACTCACCTGCACACCTGGCCCGAAGCTGAACCCAGTGAGGGACAGGCACAACGCTTCGCCAGGCTGGTTGCTCAGCGCGCTGAAGGCCGACCGGTTGCCCACCTGACCGGGCATCGTGAATTCTGGTCGCTGGATCTTGAAGTCACGGCGGACACCCTGATCCCGCGTCCCGAAACCGAACTGCTGGTGGAACAGGCACTGGCGCTGTTACCCGCAAACAAAAACCTGCGGGTCGCTGACCTCGGCACCGGCAGTGGCGCTATCGCCATAGCGCTGGCACAGGAAAGGAAGCCATGGACACTCTTTGCGCTGGACCGATCCTTCACCTGTATCGGTGTCGCACAACGCAATGCAATGCGCCTTGGGGTGCAAAATATATCTTTCATCCATGCCAGCTGGTGCGATGCACTGGCCGACACATCCCTGGATGCTATTGTATCCAATCCCCCCTACGTCGCCGACCAGGACCCACACCTCCAGCAGGGCGATGTACGATATGAACCGGTCTCGGCGCTCGCCTCCGGAGCAGATGGCCTGGACGACATCAGGAAGCTGGTGGTGGACGCACCGCGGATTTTGAAAACAGGCGGCTGGATACTCCTCGAACACGGATTTGATCAGTCCAGAATAATCCATAACCTGATGAATAAAAACAATTTTATAAACATCGCAACCTTGCGCGACCTGGCCGGGCTGGAACGCGTCAGTTATGCGCAAAAGCCCGCCTGACAACGCACTCGCTTCACCCCTGCAATTCGTATAGGATTTGTACATGAATCAAGCCAGCCCGGACCCGGTCAAATACCGGGAAATAGGATTTTGCAATCCGCACCCGGATCCGCAGCAGGCGCTCAGCGCCATGCTGGTGCTCACCGATATCGATGGCATTATTCGCGTAACGATACCGGACCGCTCGCGTAACACGATCCACGTCAGGTACGACCTGAACGAGATCTCCCTGTTTGTTATTGAAGACCTGTTGTCCGAACTGGGTTTTCACCTGGACAACTCTCTGCTGGCAAAGCTGAAACGCGCCCTGTACTACTACACCGAAGAGAATGAACTGCAGGCACTGGGTCTGCACACGGGCCAGGATCAGAGCACACGCGAGATTTTCATGCGCTGCTACCGGTGCCACTCTCACGGCTGTCGCGATGAACGGCCGCAACACTGGCGGAAATACCTCTAAGCTCCATCTGTTTTTTTAGCGCTGCGGCCGGTATCGTCTGCTTATGGATGACCAGCAACTGCTTCGCTACAGCCGGCAAATCATGCTGCCGCAGATTGATATTGAAGGTCAGCAGAAACTGCTGGATTCACATGTCCTGATTATCGGTGCCGGTGGGCTGGGCTCCCCGGTGGCCATGTACCTGGCCAGCGCCGGTATCGGGCAGATCACCATAGCGGACAATGATGCAGTCGACCTGTCCAATCTGCAGCGCCAGATCCTGCACCGCAACCAGGATCTCGGCCGCCCCAAGGTCGAATCCGCAAGGGATACACTGGCAGACCTGAATCCGGATGTTCGAGTCACTGCGTTAAATATCTTCATTGACAGCGCCGCGCTTGGTAATCTGGTCTCGCAGGCGGACCTGGTTGTCGATGCCAGCGATAACTTTGCCACCCGCTTCGCGATCAATGCGGCCTGCGTGGATACCGGCACAGCACTGGTATCGGGGGCCGCAATCCGCATGGAAGGCCAGCTAACTGTTTTTCTGCCACAACGGGATGACAGCCCCTGCTACCGCTGCCTGTACAGCGAAGGCGATGAACCCGACCAGACCTGCAGTGAAAACGGTGTGCTGGCGCCGGTAGTAGGTGTGATTGGCAGCCTGCAGGCGCTGGAGGCCATCAAGGTGTTGCTCAACATCGGCGAATCGCTGTGTGGACGCCTGCTGGTGTTTGACGGCCTGTACCACGAATGGCGCAGCATTAAGCTCGGCAAGGACCCGCACTGCCCGGTATGCAGTCACTGAAACGAACCTCTTACCCGTAGCCTATGGAAAGCATCATCCTGCCACGACAACTCGTCAACCGGATCCTTCGCCAGGCCCAGTCGTCTCCCGACGCGGAAATCTGTGGCCTGATTACGGCCAAAGCGGGCCGGCCATCGCGCTGCATCGCGGTACCCAATATATCGGAGCGGCCGCAACAGCTGTTTGCCATGGACCCCGGGCGCCAGATTGATGCAATGCGCAGGATGCGTGAACAGGGAGAAGAACTGTTTGGCATCTATCATTCGCACCCGCACAGTCCGGCGCAACCCTCTGACAGGGATCTGCAAGAGGCCGGTTATCCCGAGGCGCTGTATATTATTGTGTCGCTCAATACGCGGGGCGTGCTGGAAATGCGGGGTTTTCGTTTGCGTGAAGGCAAGGCGGTCCAGGTGCAGCTGGAAATCTAGTACTCTTTCAATAGCCACTATCAGATCGAAAAGTACTAATGACGCGTTTGCGGGACCTCCGGCTGATCCGCAGCTGCAAACAAACGCTCGACGTCGACCTGGTCAAATACATACCCCTGGGCGCAGAACTCGCAGTTCACGCTGACGCTGCCCTGCTCTTCGAGAATATCCTGCACTTCGCTATAACCAAGCCCGCGCAACATGGTTTCAATGCGTTCCCTGGAACAGGAACAACGAAAGCTGACCGGTTCAGCTTCAAACAGCCTTACGTCCTGTTCGTGATACAGGCGGCGCAACAGTTCACGCGTGGACAGCTGCAGCAACTCCTCCGCTGATATCGTCTCACCGAGACAGACATCATGCTGCCAGTCTTCGTCATCGACGTCTTCACCCGGCAAACGTTGCAATAACATGCCGCAGGCGCGCTCTTCGCTGGCGGCCAGCCACAGGCGCGTGGCCAGTTGTTCGGACTGGTGAAAATAGTCTTCCAGTGCTGCCGCCAGGTTGTCTTTCTCGACCGCAACCAGTCCCTGGTACCGTTCACCGCCCGCCCCCGGGTCGATAGTGAGCGTCAGGCGGGCATTGCCGACCTGGTCAAGCAGCATCCCGGCGGGTACCTCGCCTTCCCAGTGCGCCAGCCCGCGTAGCATGCGTTGCGCCGTGATCTCAACAAGCAGCAGGTTGACTGGCCCATCACCCTGCAGTTGCAAATGCAGTGAACCGTCGAATTTTATGGTCGCGGATAACAGGGTGGCAGCGACTATGGCCTGACCGAGCAGGTCGCGCACCGCTGGCGGGTACTCCCTGCGTTCGAGCACCGCCTGCCAGGCCGCATCCAGGTGTATCAGCTCACCGCGTACGTCGCTGTGTTCGAACACAAAACGGTGCAGGCAATCGGTATCGCGTGATGACATGTCAGCGTGATACCTGTCGTCCGTTGCTATTCACCAACCTGCTGTGGCGCTCAGTCTGAAAGAATCTGCTTGAGAATTTTGTTGACTTCACCCGGGCTGGCTTTGCCCCGGGTGGCTTTCATGACCTGCCCGACAAAGAAACCGAGCAGTTTTTCCTGGCCGCCCCGGTACTGTTCAACCTGTTTGGGATTGGCTTCCAGCACATCGCGAATGATTTTTTCAATGGCGCCACTATCGGTGATCTGCCGAAGACCATTTTTCTCTATGATGGTGTCGGCATCACCTTCGCCATTCCACATGGCTTCAAACACCTGCTTGGCTATCTTGCCGGAGATGGTGCCGTCACTGATGCGCTGCAGCATGCCGCCCAGCAACCCGGGACTCACCGGACTCTCGCCGATGCCCCTGCCTTCCTTGTTAAGCACCCCGGACAGTTCGCCCATGACCCAGTTAGCGCACAGCTTGCCGTCGCCGCCTGCCGCTGCAACCGTGTGCTCGAAATATTCAGCCAGCTCCCGACTGCCGGTCAGCGCAGTTGCATCCGCACGGGACAGATCGTAGGTCTGCATGAAACGCTCGCGTTTTGCGTCCGGGAGCTCCGGCAGGGTGGTTTCGATTTCGTCAATAAATGCCTGGTCCAGTACTACCGGTAACAGGTCGGGATCCGGGAAGTAGCGATAGTCGTTCGCTTCCTCCTTGCTGCGCATGGGACGGGTTTCATTCCTGTCGGCGTCGTACAGGCGGGTTTCCTGCGCCACTACGCCGCCACCTTCGATAACATCGATCTGCCGCTCCACTTCGTAATTGATAGCGCGCTCGACAAAGCGGAACGAGTTGATGTTCTTGATCTCCGCACGGGTACCGAACTCTTGCTGCCCTTTGGGTCGAATCGATACGTTGGCGTCGCAACGGAAGGAACCTTCCTGCATGTTGCCGTCACAAATTTCCAGATAACGCACCAGCGCATGAATCTTCTTCATGTAGGCTACCGCTTCGCCGGCGGAACGCATATCCGGCTCGGAAACAATCTCCAGCAAGGGTGTTCCGGCACGGTTCAGATCGATACCGGTTTCACCCTGAAAGTCCTCGTGCAGGGACTTGCCGGCATCTTCTTCCAGATGTGCACGGGTGATGCCGATACGGCGGATTTCGCCGTTCTCGACATCAATATCGATATACCCGTCGTGCACGATCGGCAATTCAAACTGGCTGATCTGGTACCCTTTGGGTAAATCCGGGTAAAAATAGTTCTTGCGCGCAAACACGGAACGTTTGGCCACAGTGGAATGTGACGCCAGACCGAATTTCGCCGCCATACTGACCACGCGGCCATTCAGTACCGGCAGCACGCCCGGCAGGCCCAGGTCCACGGCGCAGGCCTGGGTATTGGGTTCGGCGCCATAAGCTGTAGACGCAGCGGAAAATATCTTGCTGCGGGTGGCCAGCTGTGCGTGTATTTCCAGCCCGATGACAACTTCCCATTCCATCCTGCTTTCTCTCTTTACTCAAACCCGGCCGGCAGCTGCGCATGCCAGTCGCTGACCTGCTGATAGCGATGTGCAGCGTTCAGCAGGCGGCCCTCCTCAAAGTAGTTACCAATCAACTGCAAACCGACCGGCAGCCCCTCTACCATCCCGGCCGGGATCGACATGCCCGGCAGACCGGCGAGGTTTACCGCAATGGTATAGATATCTGACAGGTACATGGTCACCGGATCATCACAGCGCTCACCCAGCCTGAACGCAGTACCGGGCGAGGTCGGTCCCATGATGATATCGACCTCCTTGAAGGCCTGCACAAAATCATCCCGGATCAGGCGCCGCACCTGCTGTGCCTTGAGGTAATAGGCGTCATAGTAGCCTGCCGACAGGGCATAGGTCCCTACCAGGATACGGCGTTTCACTTCATCACCGAAACCTTCGCCACGCGACCGCACGTACAGATCCTCCAGGTCTTTGGGATTTTCGCAGCGGTAACCGAAACGAACACCGTCCATACGCGACAGGTTGGACGAGCATTCCGCAGGCGCCACCACATAATAGGCGGGTACCGCGAGCGAAGTGTTGGGCAGGCTGATATCCCTGACCTGTGCGCCCAGCTTTTTATATGCCTCGATAGCGGCTTCCACCGCCGCGCCCACCTGTGCATCCAGCCCGGCGCCGAAATATTCTTTCGGCAGGCCGATGGTCAGACCGGAAAGGTCGTTGTCCAGTGACTCCGCGTAGTGATCGACCGGTTGATCGATACTGGTGGAATCCCGCGGGTCGAAGCCGGCCATGGCTTCCAGCATGATGGCGGCGTCCTGTGCCGAAGTAGCCAGCGGGCCGGCCTGGTCCAGGCTGGAGGCAAAGGCGATCATGCCGTAGCGCGACACGCGCCCGTAGGTGGGTTTGATGCCGGTGATACCACACAGGGCCGCCGGCTGGCGAATCGAGCCGCCGGTATCCGTACCGGTCGCCAGTGGCGCCAGACGCGCGGCTACTGCCGCTGCAGAACCGCCCGAGGAACCACCCGGAACGCGCTGCTGATCCCAGGGATTTTTTACCGGCCCGTAAAAACTGGTTTCATTGGACGAACCCATGGCGAACTCGTCCATATTGGTCTTGCCCAGCATGACAGCGCCCGCCTCTTTTAACTTCGCGGTCACGGTCGCATCGTAGGGTGCTGCAAAGCTGTCCAGCATGCGCGAGCCACAACTGGTACGCACACCGTCGGTACAAAAAATATCCTTGTGCAGAAACGGGATGCCGGTCAACACCGTTGCATCGCCTCCTTTCAGGCGGGCATCAGCAGCCCTGGCCGCTTCCAGCGCGGCACTGTCGGTCAGGGTGATCACACTGTTCAGCTGTGAATCATAGCGCCCGATCCGGTCAAGAAAGCTCTGTGTCAGTTCCTCGCTGGAAAACTCTCCGCCACGCAGTCCGGCGGCCAGTTCGGAGATCGATTTTTGCAACATGGTGAATGGGTCTCAGCCGATAACCTTGGGTACCAGATACAGGCCCGCCTCTGTCCTGGGGGCAATGCGCTGGAATTTCTCGCGCTGAATCGTCTCGGACACCTCATCCGCACGCAGGCGCTGGCTGGCATCCAGCGGGTGCGCCATGGGTTCGACGCCTTCGGTATCGACGCTGTTCAGCTGTTCGATGAACGACAGGATATCAGACAGATTACGCGCATAGGTTTCATATTCACTTTGCTCTACGCCCAAACGCGCGAGATGGGCGATTTTGCTTACGGCTTCTGAATCCAACGGCATGTTGTTTGTCTCAACCACTGTTCCGGGAAAACGCGAAAGGTAGCACAATTGTCCCGCCTGTTGCAGGCAGGATCAGCACCCGCGGGACAGCTATTCTGCAAACAGGCGCGTTATTTGCTTGCCGAAGTTGTCACGCATTGCTAGATTACAGCCTTTTCACAGGGCAAGGGATTCAGCGCTCCATGTTCAGAAGTCTGATGGGGATTTTCTCCAACGATTTATCGATTGATCTGGGTACCGCCAATACCCTGATTTATGTGCGCGGACAGGGCGTCGTGCTCAACGAACCCTCGGTGGTCGCCATTCGCCAGGATCGTGGTCCCGGCGGGCCCAAAAGTATTGCCGCAGTAGGCGCCGAAGCGAAAGCCATGCTGGGCCGTACGCCGGGCAATATCACCGCGATCCGGCCTTTGAAAGAAGGCGTCATCGCGGATTTCACCGTCACCGAGAAAATGCTGCAGCACTTTATCCACAAGGTGCACGAGGCGCGTTTCTTCCGTCCCAGCCCGCGTGTGCTGATTTGTGTGCCCTGTGGTTCCACCCAGGTCGAGCGCCGCGCAATCAAGGAATCGGCGGCTGGCGCCGGTGCCCGCGAGGTCTACCTGATCGAAGAACCCATGGCCGCCGCTATAGGTGCCGGCATGCCGGTGGACGAGGCGCGTGGTTCAATGGTGCTGGATGTCGGCGGCGGTACCTCGGAAGTCGCAGTCATCTCACTCAACGGCATTGTCTATTCCTCTTCCGTACGCATCGGCGGTGACCGTTTTGACGAGGCTATCGTGAATTATGTGCGCCGGAATTATGGCACTCTGATCGGGGAAGCCACCTCAGAACACATCAAACAGCAGATCGGCTCCGCCTACCCGGGCGCCGAAATGAAAGAACTCGAGGTCAAGGGCCGCAACCTGGCCCAGGGCGTACCGCGCAGCTTTACGCTCAACAGCAACGAAATTCTGGAAGCCCTGCAGGAACCGCTGGCCGGCATCGTCGGTGCGGTCAAAACCGCCCTGGAACAGACGCCGCCGGAACTCGGCGCCGACGTCGCCGAACGCGGCATTGTACTCACCGGTGGCGGCGCGCTGTTAAGAGACCTTGATCGACTGATAATGGAAGAGACCGGATTGCCGGTTGTTGTCGCCGATGACCCGCTGACCTGCGTGGCACGCGGTGGTGGCCGCGCGCTCGAATTGCTCGACGAGCGCGGCGGTGATTTGTTTGCCCTCGAATAACGTTCGCGAGGTAAGCCTATCAAGCAGATCTTCACAGCCGGCCCGCCGCTGTTTGCCCGCCTGGTGGGCCTTGTCGCACTATCCATCGCGTTAATGACCATTGATCACCGTCAGCATCATCTTGACAGTGCGCGCGGCGCGCTGTCGGTACTGGTCTACCCGCTGCAATGGATAGTTGACCTGCCCCACACCAGCAGCGAATGGTTCCGCGAATCCCTGTCCACACGGCGCGAACTTCAGGAAGAAAATGCCGGTCTGCGTACCCAGCAACTGGTTCTGAATACCCAGTTACAGAAGCTGGAAGCCCTGGAAGCCGAAAACCGGCGCCTGCGCGCGCTGCTGGATTCCTCATTCCAGGTCGAGGAACGCCCCGTGCTGATAGCCGCGCTGCTGTCTGTAGACATGGACCCCTACCGTCACCAGATCGAAATCAACAAGGGTACGCTGGACCATCTGTTCGAGGGCCAGCCGCTGCTGGACAGCCAGGGTGTAATGGGCCAGCTGATTCACGTTGGTCCCTTTACCTCGACTGCGATGCTGATTACCGACCCTGCCCACGCCATCCCGGTGCAGGTCAACCGTACCGGCCTGCGCACCATCGCACTGGGTACCGGTGCCATCGACCGGCTGGAGTTACCGCATATCCCCAATAATGCCGATATCCGCAACGGCGATTTGCTGGTCACCTCGGGTCTGGGCGGCCGCTTCCCGCCTGGCTACCCGGTTGCCGAAGTGATTGACGTACAACAGGATCCCGGTCGCGCCTTTTCGCAGGTCAGCGCACGTCCGCGTGCGTTGCTGGATCGCAGCCGCGAGGTATTGCTGATATGGCCGCCGGAGCTGCAGGAACAACCGCTAGCGGTGCCCGAACCGGCCGGCGACGAAACCGACGTCAGCGAGCCATGATCCTGACCCGACACCACGGCGGCATCATCATACTGCTGAGTTTTGCTGTAGCCATGCTGCTCACCATTATTCCGCTTACCGATGGTTTGCGTCCCTGGCGCCCCGACTGGGTCACGTTGACACTGATCTTCTGGTGTCTGGCATTACCCTACCGGGTCAGCGTCGCTTCCGGTTTTATCGCCGGCCTGTTGCTGGATGTGCTCACCGGAACCCTGCTCGGACAACATGCGC
>CAZWJB010000010.1:0-18069 GCA_964634485.1 uncultured Thiohalobacter sp.
GGTGCCCTGGGGCACCGCGTGTCTGTAAACACTTATGTCGGCCAAGCAACGTACGCATTAGTAACACACTGGATTGAAACACTGGCCGCATGACAATTTTCGATACGTCACTCGAAACCTTTGCACAGGATGTTCTGGCAGCCTCCAGCGAACGCCCCGTACTGGTCGACTTCTGGGCCGAGTGGTGTTCGCCCTGCCTGGTTATTGCCCCGGTTCTGGAGCACGTGATGCAGGATCTGGCCGGTGCGGTGGGGTTGGCAAAACTGGAAGTGGACCGCGGTGAGAATATGAAACTCGCCGGTCAGTACCGGGTGAGGGGCTTCCCGACGGTCATTCTGTTTGACGAGGGACAGGAAGCGGGGCGTTTCAGCGGAGCCAGGTCCAGAACTCAAATACTGTCCTTTATCAGAGATCATGTTGATATTGCAGACCCCGTTTGATTCAATAGCTTGCAGGCAGGTTGCAGGTTCTGCAAGCAGGATCGATAAACAAATCGCTACAGGGTGGTCAGCAAGATATGGAATATCAGCAGGATATTAGCCAGGCACAGGAAATAGCCCGTTTGGTGTTTCCGATGATGACGCGCCTGCAAATTCCCATGAGCCCGCTCAATTATGCGCTCTGGTATGAATACCACCTGGGGCGATCGGAGGAACTGGTTGCAGCACTCGACAAGATAGAATCCGGCGCGACAGCATATGACCCGGAGCAGGCCAGGACCCTGTTTATGCGCTACGTTGCTACGCCCGGCGTAGAGACACTCGAAAAGATAGAGACCGAGGTCTGCCGCCTGCTGGCAGACGTTGTCCAGATCGTGATCGATGCCGGTCTCGATCTCACTAAATACAGCGCACTGCTTAAAAGCTGTACATCACGGCTGAAAAGCGCGGAGGATATACGCGATATTCGCAAGGTGGTCCGTACGCTGCTCAGCGATACCCAGAATATGTCCGAGTCCAACCGCCATGT
Source organism: uncultured Thiohalobacter sp. (assembly GCA_964634485.1). GTDB lineage: Bacteria > Pseudomonadota > Gammaproteobacteria > DSM-19610 > DSM-19610 > Thiogranum. The sequence goes on from CAZWJB010000010.1 coordinate 970, forward strand.
GGCTGGTGCGCTGAAGGAACGAGCGGCTGAAATCGATACACTCAGGGCCGAGCTTGATCGTGTGCGCCAGGAGGCAGTCTGTGATCCCCTGACCGGCTTGTCCAACCGGCGTGCTTTTGATGAACGCCTGGCAGAGTCTCTTGACCAGACACTGCAGGAACTAAAAAGTTTCTGCCTGTTGATGATTGATGTCGATCACTTCAAGAATATCAATGACAAGCATGGCCACCGGATAGGTGACAAGATACTGCAGTATATCGCTTCGGTATTGAAGAAGAATTTCAAAGGCAAGGATCTGGTCGCGCGTTTTGGTGGTGATGAATTCGCGGTCATTGTCGAGAATGCGCCCAGCGCGGGCGTACACAGCGTAGCCGAGACGGTGCGCAAGGTAGTCGATGAAAGCAATCTGAAACGTACCGATACCGGCGAGCCGGTGGGCAGTGTTACAGTGAGTATCGGTTATGAGTGTGCCCGTTCCGGTGATACCCCCGGTGAAATACTGGACAGGGCGGACAAGGCACTTTACCAGGCCAAGCAAAAAGGCCGAAACCGCGTTTTCCCTCCCGGAGGCTGAAGGTGAAAATCAGCATTATCAGTGGTAGCCACCGTAAGGTATCGCAGAGTGAAAAGGTGGCGCGGTTTATCCAGCGGACACTTGATGAACAGGCGATATGCGAGGACACCTGGTTATTCAGCCTGGCGGGGAATCCCTTGCCTTTATGGGATGAAAGCATCTGGGAAGCTGATCCGGCCTGGGAACAGCGGCTTGCTCCGATTTCCGCTGAACTCGCTGCCAGCGATGCATTCGTTGTGATTGCCCCGGAATGGCATGGCCAGGTGCCGTCGGGCCTGAAGAATTTTTTCCTGATGTGGGGGAAGGGCGAGCTCGCCCACAAACCTGCACTGATTGTTACTGTGTCGTCTGCAGATGGCGGAGCGTACCCGGTCGCCGAACTGCGTATGAGCAGTTATAAAAACAACCGGATCTGTTATATCCCGGAGCAGGTGATTGTGCGCAATGTGGAGAGTGTTCTGAACGATGACCCTGCGCAGAACAACGCGGACGCCGACCGTTATTTCAGGGAGAGGATAGCGTACGCACTGAACATCCTGAAGGAATATGCCCTGGCACTGGGGCAGGTCAGGGTCAGTGACGCCGCTGATCTCGCCAGGTTCAAGAACGGAATGTAATCAGAGGTTCCCTGGCACGCCTTCGATGTGATGTTGCCGGCTTCAGCTTTCTTCAGTCGGTTCGGCAACACAGACCCGATTGCGCCCGTTTCTCTTGGCGTTGTACAGGGCCTGGTCAGCACGCGCAAACAGTGAAACCGGACTGTCGCTTTCCTGCAGAATACTTACACCGATGCTGACCCTGATATTCAGGTCGGCCCCCGAGCAGGTGCAGGGGCTGGTTTCAAAGGCAGTGCGAATCCGCTCGGCCAGAAGGTAGGAACCGTCAAGATCCGTGTCACGCATCAGCACAACAAACTCTTCACCCCCGTAACGGAACAACAGGTCGCCATCCCGTTTGCAGGAGTCGATCATGTTGGCAACCGCTTTCAGCGCACAGTCACCGACGATATGTCCATAGCGGTCATTGACTGCCTTGAAGTGATCGATGTCCAGAATCAGCAAGGCGTAGCTTGAATTCTGACGCCGGGCATGGCTGAATTCGCGCTGCATCATATTGTCCAGTGCAGCGCGGTTGCAGATACCGGTCAGTGGATCCCTCTGTGCCAGTTGCAGGGCATCCTGATAGAGCAGCGCGTTGCGCAGCGGGTACAACAGGCTGCACAGCAACTGTTCCAGTGCCTCGATTTCGACGGCGCTGAATTTCCGGTCACGGCGGAAGGTGAGTTTGCCCAACGGCTCATCGCCGATATTCAGGTTGTAGGTGCAGCTGTGACGGGCCTGCCGACCCAGCTTTACATCCAGATCCAGGTCGTCGTTCCGGTAACGAGTCCCCTGGTGTACGATCAGGGCGCCAACTTCCATGCTGAATACTTCAATCAGACGCGTTGGATCCAGGCTTGTCTGCAGGCTCCGGGTGATCTCCAGCGCGCGTTGTGCAGTTTGCTCACGCAATGCCGGATCGTCGGCCGAAGCCGAGGGCGTATTGAAGGTACTGGTGATATGGTGCAGCGGTTTGTTCATAGGAGTTTCCGGTTCAATCACTCGCATGGCAAACCAAATGCCAGAATCATGCCATCGAGGCCTGAATTTAATAAATATAATAAAAACAATGATCAACAATGGGAGCTATAGAGAGCACCCGCATAAACGTCAAAAAACCGGCGCATATTTGCCGCAAGCTTGCCGCCGGCAAACGCCGGATTTCCGTTTTTTGTGACTTGCACTTCCGGCAATGGCCCGACACCATGGAATTTTCTGTCAGCGGATGAAGTCCATTCCATGATGATGCAGAGAATTCTTGTTGCGCTACTGTTTATGGCGATTCTTCCAGCGACTGGCGCTGAGCCGGTTCAACAGAGGGATGTCCTGCAGGCCGGTCTCGTCAATCCGGGTTTTCAGGAGAAGCCGGACTGGTTCAAGCAGTCTTTTCTGGATATCCGCGAGGATATCCGTGAGGCGTCCGCGCAGGACAGGCGCGTCCTGCTGTATTTCTACCAGGATGGTTGCCCCTATTGTAAAAAATTGCTTGAAACCAATTTCAGTCTGCGTGACGTCAGCGACAGGACCCGTAAAGCCATGGATGTCATTGCGATCAATATATGGGGTGATCGTGATGTCACGGACCTGGCCGGTAACAGTGTCAGCGAGAAACAGTTTGCGGAGGACCTGAAGGTGATGTTCACCCCCACTCTGTTGTTTCTGGACGAGCAGGGGGAAGTGGTGGTGCGGCTGAACGGTTATTACCCCCCGCACAAGTTCGGTGCCGTGGTCGACTACGTGGGTCAGCACAAGGAGAAGGAACTCGGCTTTCGCGAATACTGGGCAAAACTGTCACCACCGGCATCCAGCGGTGTGCTGCACCAGGATAAGAGCTATTTGCAGGAACCGTATCGTCTCGCCGACCGCAGCGGTAATAAACCCCTGCTGGTATTGTTTGAACAGAAAGAATGCGCGCCGTGCGACGAACTGCACCTGGATATCCTCGGGCGCGAAGAGAGTGCGGGGCTGCTAAAACGTTTCGATGTGGTGTTGCTGGACATGTGGTCAAAAACAGCCGTGCAGACACCGGGCGGTGTCGATACCAGCGCTGCTGAATGGTCAAGGCAACTGGGTATCCAGTATGCGCCCACTATGGTGATGTTCAATACCTCGGGCCGGGAAGTATTCCGTACCGAAGCCTACCTGAAAGCCTTCCATATCCAGTCGGCTCTGGACTACGCGCTGTCCGGTGCCTACCGTGAGCAACCGAATTTCCAGCGCTTCATTCAGGCGCGTGCCGCCGCGCTGGAAGCGCAGGGCATTCACGTGGATCTTATGCAGTAGTCAGTTTTCGAACTGTTGTCCGGTAATGCCTTTACTGTCCGGGCCCAGTATATAAAGGTGTGGTCGTATGACATCTTCCGGACCGGCAACTGCCTGGGGATTTTCCCCGGGGTAGGCGAGGTTTCTCAGCCCGGTGACAACCGGCCCCGGATCCAGGCTGTTGACCCGTACCCGGGTATTGGACTCCATCTCATCGGCGAGGGTTTGCATGAGATTTTCCGTCGCAGCCTTGCTGACGCCGTAGGCGCCCCAGTACGCCTTGCCGTGCCTGCCGACAGCGTCGGAACTGAACAGGATGGAGGCGTCCGGACTTTGCGTCAGAAGGTTCAGGCAGGCACGCGTCAGCAGGAAGGGCGCGTTCAGATTCACTTGCAGTATCCTGAACCAGAGCTCGGATTCGAAGTGTGCGACAGGGATCAGTGCGCCGAGCATGGCGGCGTTGTGCAACAGGCCATCCAGCCGTCCGAATTCCCTGTCGATGGTATTCGCCAGATCGAGGAAATCCTTTTCCGACGCGCCCTCGAGATTCATCGGATAGATCGCGGCCTGGGCGCTACCCGCGGATTCAATGGTGTCGTAAACCTGTTCCAGATCGCGTACTGTCTTGTCCAGCAGAATGACATGGGCGCCATAGTGCGCACAGCTTTTTGCGACCGCGGCGCCAATGCCATTACCGGAGCCGGTTATCAGGATGACACGGTTTTTAAGGAATTGATCTTCGGGTTGCCAGTCGTTGGGTATGTGCATTGTTTGATTCTATCACTATGCCAGACTGGCAAGAATAGCGTGCGCGGATTTGACCCCGCTGCGAACAGCGCTTTCCAGCGTGGCGGGCAATCCGGTTGCCGTGTAGTCACCGGCCAGCCAAAGACCGGGAACCGGCGTACTGTTTGCGGGGCGGATGCGGTCGATACCCGCGCGGCTGCAAAATGTTGCGCGCTTCTCCCGGATTAACAGGCTGCGCTGGTGCGCCGGCCAGTCCGGAAAGCTGGTGGCGAGTTCGGCCGCGACCTGCTCAGTGAGCGTGTCGTCCGGCATGTATTCGTGGCTACCCCTGGCGCTGATAACAACAGCCATCATGCCGGGTTGATTACATACCCTGCGATCAAAAACCCACTGGGAAAATCCGTTCTCGATTCCAATTACAGGCGCGGGCAGTCGCGTTTGCGGCGCATACTGAAGATACAGGGTGGTTACCGGTTCGTTGCCCAGCCCGGCGAGTTGTGCGGCGAGTGCGTGCAGGGGTTTATGTCGGGACATCAGACGACGGCTGATGACATGGGGTGTCGCCAGTAGCACATGGCTGGCAGCGATGGTGCGCCCGCGAATGGATACGGCGTGAACCCCGGCATTATTTATTGACAGGCCGGTGACGCGTTGTCCCATTTCCACCTGTGCCCTGTGGTGTTCCAGGTAATCCATACAGGGCAGTGGTAACAGATCGCTCAGCCCGCGTTTGGGGATCAGCAGATCGGAGTGTTTGCGCGGGCCAAGAAAGGTCTCCCGTAGTACGCGCAGGAAGATTCGCGCCGAGGCTTCACTCACGGCTGTGTTCAGAGTCGCAATGCAAAGCGGTCCCCATAGTTTGCGGATGATTGCCGGTGACTGGGCCTCGTCCTGTAGCAGGGCCTGAACGCTGATGTCTTCTGTTTTTCCGATTCTGAGCCCAGGCAGTTTTCGTCCGAAGCGTAATGCCTGTATGCGGTCGACCGTGCTGAGTCCATGTGCACCCGCAATCGCGCCCAGCAGGTGCAAGGGCGCCGGCAGACGCGGCATCTTTAAACGCAGGCTGGACTTGTCCCCCTTAAACAGACTGAGTGTCAGGGGAAAACGCAGGAATGCCTGCTGGTGATCAAGATTTACCCGCTCCATCAGGGACAGTAATGATTGATAAGCGCCAATAACCAGGTGCTGGCCGTTATCAACCACCATATTGCCGACGCGGACACTGCGCGCCCGGCCACCTGAGGTACGCGCAGATTCAAGCAGAGTAACCGGTACGCTGTGAGCACACAGTTCTACCGCAGCGGCGAGGCCGGCCCAGCCGCCACCCACGATTACGACGGGATATTCTGCTGACGGTGGTTCAGGCATGCGCGGGTTTTTTGTGGTGCCGGCGACGCTCCCTGCGGGCGGTTGTCCATGCAATCCATAGCTTGCGCAGCGGGGTAAGCCTGACGCGTTGCTGCATTACACGAAAATTATCCGCTTCCATTTCATCCAGCAGGGTCTGGTACATTGTGGCCATGATTATGCTGCTGCGTTGCGCATAACGGTCCTGTGCAGGCAGGTATGACAGGGCGCGCTGATGGTACTGGCGAGCCCGCCGCGCCTGAAAAACCAGCAGTTCCTGCAGGCTGTCTGTTACATTGCCCTGTAAAAGATCGTGCGGGTTGATGCGATATTCGAGTAATTCGTCCAGCGGCAGATAGATACGGCCACGTTGCGAATCTTCACGCACATCCCTGATGATATTGGTGAGTTGCAGGGCTACGCCCAGCTCCTGCGCATATTTAAGAGTGTCGCGGTGTTGATAACCGAAGATCTCGGCGGACAGAAGACCAACGATACCAGCCACACGATGGCAGTACAGGGCCAGCTCGCTGAATGATTCGTAACGGGTCTGTTCCAGGTCCATGATCATGCCATCGATGATTTCCTGGAAATACTCGACCGGCAGGTTATAGTTCTGTACCACTGGTTCCAGTGCCCGCGTTATCGGATGGCGGGCCCGGGCAGAGAAGCAGCGTTCAATCTCCTCGCGCCACCAGTCCAGTTTGCGTTGTGCAACACTGCTGTCACTGCATTCATCGACAATATCGTCGACTTCCCTGCAGAAGGCGTACAGAGCCGTGATCGCGCGGCGTTGTTCCGCGGGAATAAACAGAAAGCTGTAATAGAAGCTGGATCCGCTTTTCACGGCCTTGTTCTGGCAGTACTGGTCGGGAGACATGGTGTGAACTTTACGTCAAGCGTGGTCCTGGCGAAAGCTTCCCTAAGTAAATCCCTGTCTGATCGCACCGAGGGCAATACGCCAGCGGTCTGACAGGTCCAGCCGCGGTCGGCTGAACATATTCCCCTGTTGATAGAGCTTGTCCAGTACGCGTGCTGCACCCAGGGTGACGGCGCGCAATTCCAGTCCAAAGCGGCCATTGACCACTTTACCCAGAGGGCTGCCGGCGCACAGCAGTTTTGACGCACGCTGGATCTGGTGCTGGATAAGCAGTCTCAACCGGGAACTGTTGCGCCGCTGTGCGATATCCTTTTCACTGACAGCAAAGCGTTGCATTTCGTCCTGCGGAATATAAATGCGTCCGTTTTCACGGTAATCCTGTTCGATATCCTGCAGGAAATTGATCAGTTGCAGCGCGCTGCACAGCGCATCCGACATCGCCAGGTTGTGTTCCGAAGCCTGTCCGGTGAGGTGTAACAGTAAACGGCCAACGGGGTTGGCAGAGCGCCGACAGTAGTCCATAACCTCATCGAAGTCGGCATAGTGGTTTTTGCGGACATCCTGGCGAAAGGCGCTGAGCAGGTCGTGGAACAGGACAATCGGCAAGTTGTTTTGCATTATGGTATCTGCCAGCGCGTGGTACAGAGGGTAATCGGGTGTCGCCCCCGAGTCGATCGCGTCCAGCGCCACTGCCATCGCATCCAGTTGTTGCAGACGTTCATCCGCTGCAGCGTTACCTTCATCCGCAATATCGTCGGCGGTACGTGCAAAGGCGTAGATTGCCGTTATCGGGTTGCGCAGCTGCGCAGGCAGAAAAAACGGGGCCACTGGAAAATTTTCGTAGTGGGAGCGGGCGAGGGCGCGGCACCAGCGATAACCCTGTTGAGTAGCAGCGTCCGGTTTCCTAGTGGACATCGGTGGGTGGGTCAGTATCACCCTGTACGGCGAGTGGCAGACGCTCAATCGGCTCCGGTTCCGGCAGGTCTTTCTTGCTCTGTATGCCCATCTCGCTGAACTTGCGGGCACCCGGGAGTACCCGGCTGTCGAACGAACGAACGGCTTTATTATAACTTTCAACGCTGCGGTTCAGGCTGCTGCCCAGCTTGCCCAGGTGTTCCGCAAAGGTACTTAATCTTCCGTACAGTTCTTCGCCCACGGTACGGATATGTTCGGCATTCTCGGCCAGCGCTTCCTGGCGCCAGCCATAGGCAACGGCGCGCAGTAGCGCGACCAGGCTGGACGGGGTTGCCAGCACTACCTTGTCCGTCATGGCATCTTCCAGCAGCTTTGGATCGACCTCCAGTGCCGAGCTCAGGAACTGGTCGCCGGGAATGAACAGCACCACGAAATCCGGTGACCGGGGGAACTGTTGCCAGTATCCCTTGCTGGATAATTCACGCACCCGGCCGCGGACATTACGCGCATGGCGCTGCAGTTCCAGGCCGCGTTCACTATCGTCATTGGCTTCGACGGCGCCCAGGTAGCCATCCATCGGCGCTTTGGCGTCGACGATAATCTCGCGACCGCCCGGCATGCGGACCACCATGTCCGGCCTCTGTTTGCCCTGTTCGGTGTCGACGCTGTGCTGCTGTTCGAAATCGCAGTGCTCAACCATGCCGGCCAGTTCCACCAGCCGTTTCAGCGTCAGCTCGCCCCACTGGCCGCGCACTTCCGGGCGGCGCAAGGCCTTGACCAGGTTGCGCGTTTCCCCCTGCAGCTGTTCCTGTGCTTTGGCCATGAACTCCAGGTGTTGGGAGAGTGAACCAAAGGCTTCGTGGCGCTCCTTGTCCATTTTGCGGATGTGCTGGTCGGTTTTATCCAGTGTTTCCCGAATGGGCCTGACCAGACTCTCGACCGCTTTTTCGCGTTTTTCCAGTTCGCTGCTGGCTTTAGTGTGCAGTGTTTTGAAACGGGTTTCCGCCAGCTTCAGGAATTCACTGCTGCTGGACCTGAGCACGTCGCCGGCGAGTGACTTGAAGGTGGCTTCGAACTGGCTGCGGACATCTTCCAGTATGCGCTCCTTTTCCTCGAAGGCGGCTTGCTGTGTTTCCAGCTGGCTGGTCAGGCGGGCATTGTCTTCACGCAGGCGCGTAACATCACGCTGCGCACGCGCGTGGCCGAGCAGCCATCCGACCGCTGCTGCCAACGCTGCGCCTGTCAGAAGTATCAGCCACTGCGAGAGTTCCATAGCGTCTTATCATACCGGAGACGGCTAACGGGTGTCCCCTTTTAACCAGTCGACTATTTTACCCAGCCCAGGATCTCTCCCGGCCGCTGGATTAACGCTGTTGCACCCCAGGTTTCCGGTCTGTCCTGTTCCATCAAATAACCAAACATGGCGACCAGCGTGGTCATGCCGGCATTGTATCCGGCTTCGATATCGCGCTCGGCATCGCCGACGTACAGGCAGTCGCCGGGCCTGCTGCCGATCATGTCGCAGGCATGCAGCAGGGGTGCCGGGTGGGGCTTGCGTTCTTCGAGCGTATCGCCGGAGACGATACCGGCGGCACGCCGGGTCAGGTCGAGCGCATCCATCAGTGGCTCTGTCAGCCAGCCGGGCTTGTTGGTGACGACGCCCCAGTTCCTGCCGTTTTGTTCAATGCTGTCCAGCACGTCGTCCATGCCGGGGAACAGGCGTGTTTCGTCGGCAATGTGCGCGAGGTAATAGTCGAGCAGCTGTTTTCTGAATGGTTCGAAGTCGGGGTGGTCCGGTGCAAGCCCGAAACCCAGTTCGATCAGGGCGCGGCCGCCGTGCGAGACCACCGGGCGGATCGTTTCGAAAGGCAGTGCCGGGCGACCGTTCAGTTCCAGCACGGTATTCAGCGCGTTGGCGAGGTCGGGTGCTGTGTCGAGCAGGGTGCCGTCGAGGTCGAACAGGACGGTTTGAATCATTCCGTTTTCCTGAACCAGGCCAGATAGTTTACGTCGACATCGTTACCCAGTTTGTATTCCTGCGTCAGCGGGTTGTAGGTCATGCCGGTCAGGTCCTGCAGTTCCAGCCCCGCGGTTCGCGCCCAGCGTTCCAGTTCCGATGGCCGGATGAACTTGCGGTAGTCGTGCGTGCCTTTGGGCAACATACGCAGCACATATTCCGCACCCACCACGGCCAGCAGCCATGCTTTCGGGTTGCGGTTGATAGTCGAGAAGAACAGGTGTCCACCGGGGCTGGTCAGGTCTGCACAGGCCTGCACTACAGACGCCGGGTCCGGAACGTGTTCGAGCATTTCCAGACAGGCGCAGACGTTGAACCGGCCAGGGTGCTGTCTGGCCATCTGTTCGGCAGTTGTACGCTGGTAATCGACAGCTACGCCGGATTCGTGCTGGTGCAGACGGGCGACGGTGAGCGGGGCTTCGCCCATATCGATGCCGGTAACCTGTGCGCCCAGTTCAGCCATCGCTTCCGACAGCAGACCACCGCCGCAGCCGACGTCAATAACCTCGCGGTTTTCCAGTATTGCACGTTGATTGATGTAGTCGACCCGCAGCGGGTTGATGTCATGCAGCGGTTTGAATTCGCTGTCGGGATCCCACCAGCGGGTGGCGAGTTCCTCGAACTTGCTGATTTCGGCGTGATCGACGTTGTGAGCAGTTGCATTCATGAGTCATACAATACCTAAATTACAGGCCGGGATCACCTGCGGCGATACGCGTCTGCCAGCCACGGGCGCGCTGGATCAGTTCCCGGGGATCCAGGTGAGTCAATGCGCGTGCTTTCAGCACATGCTGCCCCGCCACCCAGACATCCGTCACCTGTTCCCGGCCGGCGGCATAAACCAGTTGCGATACCGGATTGTAGAGCGGCTGGGTTTCCAGTGTACTGAGATCGATGGCGCTGATATCCGCCCATTTACCGGTTTCGAGTGACCCGGTTTCGTCGGCCATGCCGAGGGCGCGCGCACCGTTCAGGGTGGCCATACGCAGCGCAGTATGTGCGGGCAGGGCGCTGGCATCCCGGTGTACCGCCTTGGCCAGCAAGGCCGCGGAGCGCATTTCACCCAGCATATCGAGATCATTGTTGCTGGCAGCACCGTCTGTACCCAGGGCCACATTCACCCCGGCATCGATCAGTTCCTGCACCGGGCAGAAACCGCTCGCCAGTTTCAGGTTGGATTCCGGGCAGTGCACCACACTGGCGCCGTTATCGCTGAGGCGCTGGATTTCGCCGTCTTCCAGCTGGGTCATGTGTACGCCGACCAGGTTGGGGGAAAGCAGTCCCAGTTGCTCCAGCCGGTCGAGCGGGCGCTGTCCGGTGTTTTTCAGGCTATTGTCGATCTCGCTCGCCGTTTCGTGCAGATGAATGTGGACCGGAAGGTCCAGCTCATCGGCCAGTACCTGGACTTTTTTCAATGGCTGGTCGGATACCGTGTACGGTGCATGGGGCGCGAATGCGCAGCGCACCAGTGGGTGGTGTTTGTACTCGTCGTGTAGTGCCAGGCCCCTGGCGAAGTACTGCTCCGGACTGTCAGCATAGGCGGTCGGGAAGTCGATCAATATCATGCCGACGCAGGCGCGTATCATACTGCTGGTGGTAACACGTGCGGTGACTTCCGGAAAGAAGTACATATCGTTAAAGCAGGTGGTACCGCTGCGCAGCATTTCCGCCACGGCGAGCTGGGTGCCGTCATGTACAAACTGTTCGCTGACCCATTTCTGTTCCGCTGGCCAGATGTGATTCTGCAGCCAGTCCATCAGGTGCAGGTCGTCGGCGATACCGCGCAGCAGGGTCATGGCGGCGTGGGTGTGTGCATTGATCAGGCCGGGGATCAGCGCGTGCTGGTCGAGTTCCAGCGTCGTCTGTGCCTGGTACGATTGACGGGCGTCAGCTGAAGGCAGGATGGCGCTGATGCGTCCTTCGTCGATGGCGATACTGTGGTATTCAAGTACCACAGTATCCGGTTCCACAGGGATCACCCAGCGGGCATGGAGCAGGGTTTCTGTTGTTTTCATCAGGCCACGTTATGCATATACACATCCCGCTGCGGGTAGGGGATGCTGATGCCGTTGGCGTCGAAGGCCAGTTTGATCTTTTCCAGAAGGTCTGCGCGCACCGGCCAGTAGTCTTCATTCTTTACCCACGGGCGCACATTGAAATTGACGCTGCTTTCGGCCAGTTCGGCCAGTGCGATGCCAGGCGCCGGATCGGACAGGATGCGCTCATCCTGTTGCATGATGTCGTCGATAATCTTTTTCGCCTTGCCGATGTCATCTCCGTAGCCAATGCCGAACACCAGGTCTATACGCCGGGTGGGTTTGGTGGAGTAGTTGGTGATGGCGCCGCTGTAGATCTGGCCATTCGGCACAATGATCTGGCGGTTGTCGCCGCTGCGCATAATGGTCGCGAACAGGCGTACTTCCTCGATGACGCCGCTAGCGCCGCCGGCCTCGATATAGTCGCCGACCTTGAAGGGGCGGAACAGAATAATCATGATGCCGGAAGAGAAGTTGGACAGCGAGTCCTTTAACGCCAGACCGATGGCCAGGCCGGCGGCGCCGAAGACAGCGAGCAGTGACGTCGTTTTTATACCCAGTTGGTCGAGGGTGGCCATCACGACCACCAGTATCAACACGGTGTAAACCAGATTACACAGGAAATTGATCAGTATGACGTCCATGTTGGATTTGGTCATCAGCTTGCGGGCTACACTGGTCAGCCAGCGCGCGATCCAGCGTCCAGCAATGAAGATGGCAAGCGCAATGCCGAGGCGAATGCCCCAGGGTATGAGCAGTGCCTGAATGATGCCTGGATCACTCCAGTCAATAGTGGTTAACGATCCCATGATTGTCTCCTCTTGGCGGGGTTGTTACTGTTGCCGGGCTAAATAGTAAAGCCGCTCAGCAAACTTCTTGCAAGCCTAATCGGTAATAGCTATACATTCGTTCTGAAATTAAATGAGTCGAGTCAGAAAATGGAAAATCCCAATGATCGGATTCGTGCAGTCGCATGGGTCGACAATGCGCTGCACCTGCTGGATCAACGCTATCTGCCTGCCAGGGAGGAAACGCTGGTTACAGGCGACTGCAAAGTGGCTGCCGAAGCGATACGTGACATGGTGGTGCGTGGCGCACCCGCTATCGGTATTACCGCGGCTTACGCCGCGGTGCTCGCTGCCCGGGCGCGCTTTGCGGCTGATCCCGGTGACTGGTGTTCAGGATTTCAGCAGGACCTGGCGGCCCTGAGCCAGGCGCGGCCGACGGCGGTCAACCTGGGCTGGGCGGTTCAGCGTATGCGGGAAAAAGCACAGGCCCTGGAGGGCGACCCGGTACCGGCTTTGCTGGAACTGGCGTGCGGCATTCATGAGCAGGACATACAGGCCAACCGCACCATGGGCGAGCTGGGCGCCGGGTTCATTACTACCGGCTGCGGTGTGCTGACACACTGCAATACCGGTTCGCTGGCGACCGGTGGTTACGGCACGGCGCTCGGTGTGATACGCAGTGCCTGGTCAGCCGGCAAGCTCAGCGCGGTGTTTGCCGATGAAACACGCCCCTGGTTGCAGGGTGCCCGCCTGACGGCCTGGGAGCTGGTCAGGGACGGAATTCCGGTTACCTTGCTGGTGGACGGCGCAGCTGCGCAGCTGATGAAGCAGGGTAAGGTGCAATGGGTGATCGTGGGTTCAGATCGTATTGCCGCCAACGGTGATGTCGCCAACAAGATCGGGACGTACAGTGCAGCAGTGGCAGCGCGCCACCACGGTGTGAAATTCATGGTGGTGGCACCAGGTTCCACCGTGGATATGGCGATTGCCACAGGCGAGGATATCCCTATTGAGATGCGTTCACCTGAAGAGGTGCTGGGCCTGGGCGGGCAGGTTGTTGCGGCTGCCGGCGCCCAGGCCTGGAATCCGGCTTTTGACGTCACGCCAGCCGGCCTGGTGGATGTTATCGTCACTGAACGGGGTGTCGTCGAACAGCCGAATCTTGCCAAAATGTCGGCCATGATGGCGTGACGATAAATTGACATAATGTCCTTCAGGGCGTCTCAGAGACGCTCTCAGCGCCGATTGTTCTGATGCCGTACCTCGCCCGGATGTGTTACCATCTCGCTTTTACGGGCTCTCGTTATTTGAGCGCGTCTCAAGAACTCATTACTGGATACCCATGGCAGATTTCGCCAAAGAAGTACTTCCGGTCAATCTGGAAGACGAAATGCGCAATTCCTATCTCGATTACGCGATGAGCGTGATCGTCGGGCGTGCGCTGCCGGATGTGCGTGACGGTCTGAAGCCGGTGCACCGCCGGGTGCTGTACGCCATGAACGTGCTCGGCAACGACTGGAATAAACCCTACAAGAAATCCGCGCGCGTGGTCGGTGATGTTATCGGTAAGTACCACCCGCACGGTGACACCGCCGTGTACGACACCATCGTGCGCATGGCGCAGCCGTTTTCGCTGCGTTATATGCTGGTCGATGGCCAGGGCAACTTCGGTTCGGTGGACGGAGATTCACCGGCCGCGATGCGTTACACCGAAGTGCGCATGTCGAAGATTGCACATCATCTGCTCGCCGACCTCGATCAGGAAACCGTCGATTTCACAACTAACTACGACGAGTCGGAACACGAGCCATCGGTCTTCCCGACGCGGTTGCCGAACCTGCTCATTAACGGTTCCGCCGGCATTGCGGTTGGCATGGCGACTAATATCCCGCCGCACAATCTCACCGAGATCGTCGACGGCTGCATCGCGTTGATCGACAACCCCGAACTCACTATCGCCGAGCTGATGGAGATCATCCCCGGCCCGGATTTGCCGACTGCAGGTATTATCAACGGTGTGCGTGGCATCCACGAGGCCTATCACACCGGCCGCGGGCGCATCCGCATTCGTGCGCGCAGCCATATCGAGGGCGAGGATGGCCCCAGGCAGACCATCGTCGTGACCGAGCTGCCCTACCAGGTGAACAAGGCGCGCTTGCTGGAAAAAATCGCCGAGCTGGTCAAGGACAAAAAACTGGAAGGCATCAGTCACCTGCGCGACGAGTCCGATAAGGACGGCATGCGCATGGTCATCGGGCTGAAGCGCGGCGAAGTGGCCGAAGTGGTACTGAACAACCTGTACCAGCATACCCAGTTGCAGAACGTGTTTGGCATTAACATGGTGGCGCTGGTCGATGGTCAGCCACGCCTGCTGAACCTGAAACAGATACTGGAAGCCTTTGTGCGTCACCGCCGCGAAGTGGTGACGCGGCGTACCGTATACCAGCTGCGCAAGGCGCGCGAACGCGCCCATATACTGGAAGGACTGGCCGTTGCACTGGCCAACATCGATGAAGTGATTGCGCTGATCAAATCGTCCAGCAGTCGTGTTGAAGCACGCGCGGAACTGGCACGGCGTGCATGGCAGCCGGGTATTGTCAGCGAGCTGCTGCAGCGTTCCGGCAGCGAGGCCTCGCGTCCGGATGGACTCGAGGAACAGTACGGCTATCACGGTGACGTTTACCACCTGTCGGAAACCCAGGCACAAGCGATACTGGATCTTCGCCTGCACCAGCTGACCGGCCTGGAGCAGGGCAAAATCGTCGATGAATATAAGGAAGTCATTGAAAACATCGACGGCCTGCTGGATATCCTCAATAACCCGGACCACCTGATGAAGGTAATTCATGATGAGCTGGTGGAAGTCCGCGACCAGTTCGGTGACGAGCGCCGTACCGAGATTCTGATCGACCAGCTCGACCTTACCATGGAAGATCTGATTACCGAGGAGGACGTGGTGGTGACCCTGTCGCACTCGGGTTACGCCAAATCGCAGCCGTTGTCGGATTACCGTGCACAGCGGCGTGGCGGACGCGGCAAGTCAGCGACCAGTATCAAGGAAGAGGACTTTATCGACAAGCTGTTCATCGCCAGCACCCACGATACCATTCTGTGTTTCAGCAGTCGTGGCAAGGCTTACTGGCTGAAGGTGTACCAGCTGCCGCAGGCAGGACGCCTGGCGCGTGGCAAGCCGATCGTTAATCTGCTGCCACTGGAAAAGGGCGAGCGCATCAACGCGGTGTTGCCGATCCGCGAATACAGCGAAGAGCAGTTTGTCTTCATGGCCACTGCCCAGGGTACTGTGAAGAAAACACCACTGTCTGATTTCTCGCGTCCACGCAGTAACGGTATCATCGCTATCGATCTGCGTGCCGATGATTACCTGGTCAATGTCGACATTACCGACGGCAGCCGTGACGTGATGCTGTTCGGTAGTTCCGGCAAAGCAATCCGCTTCAAAGAGTCCGATGTGCGACCCATGGGGCGCACTGCCTGTGGTGTGCGCGGTATCCGTCTTGGCGCTGACCAGAAAGTAATCGCGCTGATCATTGTTGACGAAGGCACGGTGCTCATGGCGACCGAAAATGGCTACGGCAAGCGTACGCTGGTGACCGATTATCCGCCCCATGGGCGTGGCGGCCAGGGCGTGATCTCGATCCAGGGCTCGGACCGTAACGGCGACGTGGTCGGCGCGGTGCTGGTCGGAGACGATGACGAAATCATGCTGATCAGCAACGGCGGCACGCTGGTGCGCACGCGTGTCAACGAGATTTCCACGATGGGCCGCAATACACAGGGTGTGCGACTCATCAATCTGCACAACGATGAGCGGCTGGTCGGCGTCGAGCGTATCGTCGAGGTTCAGGATGATGAAGATGGTAGTAACGCAACTGACGAGTAAGGCGCACTGACGGATTAATTTGAGTTTCCCGGACTGTGCAACATAACAGCTTGATATTTTTGTTTCCCAGGAGCGGTAGAACATGACCAGGGTTTACAACTTCAGCGCCGGACCCGCGGTATTACCGGCGGAAGTGCTGGAGCGTGCGCGTGATGAACTGGTGAACTGGCACGGTAGCAGCATGTCGGTCATGGAAATGAGTCATCGTGGCAAGGAATTCATGTCCATCGCGCAGCAGGCGGAAGCCGATCTGCGCGAGCTGATGAAAATCCCGAATAACTACAAGGTGCTGTTCCTGCAGGGTGGCGCGTCCAGCCAGTTCGCCATGGTGCCCATCAACCTGCTGCGCGGCAAGGACCGGGCGGATTACATCTGGACAGGCGCCTGGGGCAAGAAAGCGATAGCCGAGGGCAAGCGTTACTGCAAGGTCAATGTCGCCGCCAGTTCCGAGGCGGATAAATTTACGACTATTCCCGACCCCGTCGGCTGGCAGCTCGATAGTGACGCCGCCTATGTGCACTACACGCCGAACGAAACCATCGGTGGTGTCGAGTACCACTGGATTCCCGATGTCGGCGAGGTGCCGTTGGTAGCGGATATGTCGTCGACCATCCTGTCACGACCGATCGACGTCAGCCGTTACGGTGTGATCTATGCGGGCGCACAGAAGAATATCGGTCCGGCCGGCCTGACGGTGGTGATCGTGCGCGAAGACCTGATCGGCCAGCCGGTCGCCGGTCAGCCGGTCATGCTCGACTACGCCACCCATGCCAATAACGATTCCATGTACAACACGCCACCGATCTATGGCTGGTACCTGGCGGGGCTGGTGTTCGACTGGCTGAAGCAGAAGGGTGGCCTGGAAGCGATCGCCATGGTTAACCACACCAAGGCCAAACTGCTCTATGACGCTATCGATGGCTCGGACTTTTACAGCAATCCGGTTGACCCGGATTGCCGCTCCTGGATGAACGTGCCGTTCATACTGGCCGACCCGGAGCTGGATGGTGCTTTCCTGGAAGAGGCTAAACAGG
>CAZWJB010000011.1:0-17719 GCA_964634485.1 uncultured Thiohalobacter sp.
AGCCGCCCCCCAGCGCCAGCGTCCTGGAGTTCCAGCCGAAGAGTCCGTCCTAGTACACCAGGCACCAAATACACAGGGCTTGTCCAGCCACACGGATTACCGTATTATTTGCGGCCTTTCGGCAGGCGCATGATTTTGCTCATCGCGTCGCCCGGTGTTTTTTGAGGCAGAACCATGAAAGCGGATATCCATCCTGCATACGACGACGTCACTGTAACCTGCAGCTGTGGCAACAGCTTCCAGACCCGTTCAACGGTAGGCAAGGACCTGACTATTGAAGTTTGCGCCCAGTGCCACCCCTTTTACACCGGCAAACAAAAGATGCTGGATAGCGGTGGCCGCGTGGACCGCTTCCGCCGCAAGTACGGCATGAAAACCTCCTGAAGCCCGCAGTGTACAACTGGCTGGAAAAGGCGCCCTGGATTGGCGCCTTTTTTGTGCTCACTGTCTGGCTGGCACCGGCCTGGGCGGATAGCTGCGACCCACCTCAACAGACTGAGCCGGTTAAAGTTCGTTATGTCACTGACGGCGACACGCTGATATTAAGCGACAATCGAAAAATCCGCCTGATCGGCATCAATACACCGGAAGTCGCCCGCAAGGAAAAACCCGCCCAACCGATGGCGATCAAGGCGCGGGACCGGTTGCGCCAGCTACTGTTTCAGCACAGTAACCAGGCTCGCCTGCTCTACGGTGAGCAGCAAACGGACAGGTACGGACGCAAGCTGGCCAACCTCTGGTTGCCAAATGACAGCAACCTGTCCGCCGAGCTACTGCGCGGAGGCCTGGGCTGGATGATTGCCATACCACCCAACACGCGTTTTCTCGACTGCTATCAGCAAGCCGAAAAAATGGCACGCGCTGCGGGTTCCGGCGTATGGGCTCAACCGGACTACACCGTAAAAAACTCTGCCCAACTGGGCCTGCGTAGCAACGGGTTTCAGCGCGTACGCGGGCGTATCGTGCGTGTCAATCAGGGTGGCGGCGCTACCTGGGTGAACCTGGAAGGACGCTTTGCACTGCGCATTCCTGACCAGGACATACGCTGGTTCAGCAACCGTCCGGATCGCAACTGGGTAGGACGGACTATCGAAGTACGCGGCTGGGTGTTCGCTAAAAAAGGCGAGTTGCGTATGAGCGTCCATCATCCGGCGATGTTGCGATTTATCGACTGACCCCCACAAGCCTTCTACTGCGCGCCGCGCCTCTTTCTGTACAATAGAATCTGTGTTGCCGTTCCCGCGTTGTTAGAAGACTCCACCCGGAAGCCCATATGCAAGCCGTGCAACTAACTGTACTACTGATCAGCATTCTCACCTTTACCCTGTTACAGGGCTGCGCAACCAATCCTGTGACAGGTGACCAGGATTTTGTCCTCATGTCGGAAAGCGAGGAAATCAGCCTGGGTGCCAAATACAATGAGCAGTTGCTGCAGGAAATGTCGGTCTATCCCGACCCGGAGCTTGCCGCATACGTCGACCAGGTTGGCCAGCGCATAGCGAAGGTCAGCCACCGTCCACAGCTGAACTATAGCTTTACCGTCATCGATACCCCGACGGTGAATGCCTTCGCGCTACCGGGCGGTTACATCTATATAACACGCGGCATCCTCGCCTATCTTAATTCGGAAGCAGAGCTCGCGGCAGTACTCGGGCACGAGGTCGGCCACGTGACTGCACGCCACTCGGTGCGCCAGCAGAGTGCCTCTACCGCCACCGGTGTCGCCGGGACCATTTTCGGGGCGGCTACCGGTGTACCGGGCAGCCAGGATCTTTTTAACGTGTTTGGCAAGGCGATGCTGAGCGGCTACGGGCGTAAACAGGAACTGGAATCGGATCGCCTCGGCGCCCAGTACCTCGCCCGCAGCGGCTACGACCCACAAGCCATGCTGGAAGTCATCGGGGTGCTGAAAAACCAGGAAATGTTTGAACAACAGCGGGCTCGCGAGGAAGGACGCGAAGCGCGTGCCTACCACGGCGTATTCGCTACTCACCCCGACAATGACAAACGTTTGCAAGAAGTAGTTGCAGAGGCCAATAAGCTAAAAACCACCGCCAGGGGCCGCGTCGCTCGCACGGAATTTCTTGAACACCTGGACGGTCTTGCTTTCGGACCCAGCGAAAATGACGGTATTGTCAAAGCGAACCGGTTCTACCATAAACCACTGAACTTTGGCCTGCGATTCGCCGAGGGCTGGACAATCGAAAACCGGTCTGACCGGCTGATCGCGGTAGCACCGGATGAGGCTGCTTTCATGCAGGTAGAGGTCGATCCACTCCCTGAAAAAATGTCTGCAAGCGAATACCTGAAAGAAAAAGGTTTACGCAAGCTGGGGCAGCCCGAGCCTCTGCAAGTCAAGGGATTCGAGGCCTTTACCGTCGTCGCCCCGGTCACCACAAGCTTTGGCAAACGCAATGCGCGCATCATCGTCCTGTTTGATAACAATAGGGCATACCTGTTTACCGGCGTCAGTCGCCATGCCAGCAACCAGAAACTGTTTGATGGCCAATTCAGGGACGTGGCACGTAGCTATCACCACCTCTCCGCAAAAGAGAAAAAACTCGCTACCGGCCTGCGGCTCAACATCACCAAAGTCAAAACCAGTATTAATTTCCAGTTGCTGGCAAAAATATCGCCCATACCACGCTACGCAGAATCCGAACTGCGCCTGTTGAACGATCTTTATCCCACGGGTGAACCCAAAATCGGACAACCCCTTAAAATCGTCCGCTAACCAACAAACGCCTGGCTACTGTTTATAATGGAAACCACATGTTCAAAGACCTGAAAAAAGAAGCTCTCAACTACCACGAATTCCCCACACCCGGGAAGATCGCAACCCATGTCACCAAACCTTGCACTACGCAGCAGGAACTATCGCTCGCCTACACGCCAGGTGTCGCCGCCCCGGTGCGTGAGATCGCCAGTGACGCCGATACTGCTTACCGCTTTACCGGAAAAGGCAATCTGGTTGCGGTGATTACGGATGGCACTGCCGTACTGGGTCTGGGGAATGTTGGCGCACTGGCCAGCAAGCCGGTAATGGAAGGTAAAGGGGTCCTGTTCAAACGTTTTGCCGACATCGACGTATTTGATATTGAAGTCGATGCGGAACGTACAGAGGACTTCATCGACACTGTTACACGAATCGCCGGCGGGTTTGGTGGCATCAACCTTGAAGATATTGCAGCGCCACGCTGTTTCGAAATCGAGAAGGCGCTCATCGAGCGGCTGGACGTCCCCGTATTTCACGATGACCAGCACGGTACCGCGATCATCATCTGTGCAGGTCTGCTCAACGCACTGGAAATCAGGAACCAGCCTCTGGCTAAAGCTCGCATTGTATGTCTCGGCGCGGGTGCTGCAGGCATCGCGTCCATGCAGCTGTTGCTTGAACTGGGGGCAACCCGCAGCAATATTTTGATGATTGACCGCAAAGGCGTGATTCGCACCAGGCGCAGCGATCTGAACCGCTACAAACAGGAATTCGCGGTCAACACTGACCGCGTCACCCTGGCGGATGCTATGCAGGGTGCAGATATTTTCATCGGCGTCTCCGGACCGGACCTGGTCAGCGAGGCTATGCTGGCCAGTATGGCCGAACGCCCGATCGTGTTTGCGCTGTCCAACCCGGACCCGGAAATCAACCCGGCGCTGGCGCACAGGGTGCGCGAAGACATCATCATGGCCACCGGCCGCAGCGACTACCCAAACCAGGTAAACAATGTACTGGGTTTCCCGTTTATTTTCCGCGGTGCTCTCGACGTACGCGCGCGTGCCATCAATAGTGAGATGCAGATCGCTGCAGTAAACGGTCTGCGTGCTTTGGCGCATGAACCCGTATTACCGGAAATCCTGGCAACCTACCGCAAGGACAGCCTGGAATTCGGACCCGACTACATCATCCCCAAACCATTCGACCCGAGACTGATGGACTTCGTCCCGCCAGCCGTTGCGCAGGCCGCCGTGGATTCCGGCGTAGCACGCTGCGACTTCCCCAAACACTACAAACCGGCGCCGCACCTGTAATCAGGAATCATTAAGCAATTTTTCGACTTCTTCCATACTGGCACGCAACATGGGCTTACCATCCACCGGACTGCGCGGTGCCTCGCGGCGCCCTTCGCGAGGAAATACCACCAGGTCAACAGCATGATCCCCGGCAAAGAACTCGCAGGAAGGAAACTCCTGCCATTCCTCGCGGCTTATACGCATGCGTTTATGTGAGGCCTGGAACGGGATGTGAGCCCCAATCAGGAAGAGGCTGACCTCCTCGGGTGTGTCTGCAAACAAATGCAGATTAATATCCGCATGTTGTCCCGCTGTTCCACTCAGCACAGAACCGACCAGACGAGGTTTGAATTCAGCAAGAAACCGCATGGCCTGCACAGCACCTTCACGCAGGGCTTGCAGATGAGCAGCCTGTACCCCACCCCGAAACAAGCGATGATATTCTTCCAGTGCAAGCTCGACTTCGTTGTTTTTCGGCATGTTACGGGTATCCGGTGCACCAAGATGTTGCGCCGCTTTGCGTTTGGCAACGTAATAATCCTGAACGCCCTCTTCTGCCATCAGACGCGCAGCCTCCTGGGCAATGCGTGCCCGCATCTGCTGATCACGTCCCGAGCTTTTCCCCATGACCCAGTTCTCCTTAAACGTGATATAGAGGGGTCTCTGTGAAAAATGCCTTCTAGAACAACGGTTCCGCTGCAATTCCGGTGCTGGCCTCTGTTCCCTGAACCTCGTTGCGGGCACTGTAACGCTCCGGCACATGCTCCGGGCGGAACAGTTCAAACATCCCCCCGGCCTGTCCGGAAGGCAGGCGCAAACCGGTTTTCGCATCGATACGCACCGTTACCAGGCCGGGTGGCTGGGGCAGAGTCGCCTCGGGAACACCCTGCAATGCCTTGCCCATATACTCGACCCACATAGGCAGGGCAGCGCGACTGCCGGTCTCACCGTTACCCAGCGGCTGCCCACGGTCGAAGCCAACCCACACCGTAGTGACGAGTTCGGTGTTAAAGCCACAAAACCAGGCGTCGCGCTGATCATTGGTAGTACCGGTTTTACCCGAAAGGTCTTTGCGCCCCAGCGCCATCGCGCGGCGCCCGGTGCCACGCTTGATCACGTCCTGCAGCATCGACGTAATCAGATAGACGTTGGCAGCATCCACTACCCGTTCTGCGTAGACCGGCACCGGTTCGGCCACTCCGCTCTCCGTCTCCTGGTCTGTAATTTCACCGGTGACTGCGCTGGCGGTCTGCTCTGCCACTTCGACCAGCTCAGCCGTTTTATTATCTTCGCACTCCGAACAGACGACAGCAGGATTGGCCTTGTAAAACACCTGGTCCCTGGCATCGCGTATTTCCTGGATAAAGTAGGGCTCGATATAAAAGCCACCATTTGCCCATACGCTGTAAGCACGCGCCATCTCCATTGGAGTTGCGGTACCACTACCCAGCGCCAGCGACAGGTCTTTGGGCATCTGCTCATCCCTGAAACCAAAGCGCCGCGCATAGCGTGCTGCGTAACGTGGCCCGATCGCCCGCACCAGCCGGATCGACACCAGATTTCGTGAGCGTGTCAGGGCTTCACGCATGCGCGTCGGTCCATAGAATTTTCCGCTGTAGTTTTCGGGTCGCCAGGTGGTTTCCAGCGAAGGATCGTCAAACACCACCGGCGCATCGTTAAACAGGCTGGCTACTGTGTAGCCCTTGTTGAGGGCTGCCGAATATACAAACGGTTTGAAGCTGGATCCCGGCTGGCGCTGCGCCTGGGTAGCTCGATTGAACTTGCTCAGGTAAAAATCGAGGCCCCCCACCAACGCCTGCAACGCCCCATCCCGGGGACTCAGCGAGACCAGGGCACCCGACGCCTGGGGCACCTGGGCCAGCGACCAGCGGCCTTCGGGCAGTCCCTGAACCCGGATGACATCGCCACTGGCAAGCACCTGGCCTGCCGATTTCAGTTTGGGGCCACGGCGATTAACTGACTCGTAGCGGCGCGCCCATGACAACGCGTCCCAGTCCAACTCGGCATAACCGTGTCCTGCTACATAAATCCGCGCCGACTTGTCCCCAACCTCGATGACCAGTGCAGCGATCAGCTCGCTTACAGGCTTGACGCTTTTCAGCAATGCTGCATATTCATCTTCTGTGGTATCGGGCAGCAGATCGACGTGGCGCAGGACCCCTCGATAACCATGCCTGCGGTCATAATCCAGTAAGGCGGACATCAGCGCCGAATTGGCTGCACGCTGGCGTTCGCTGCTCAGGGTAGTAATCACCCGGTAACCGGCAGTGTAGGCCTCTTTACCAAACTCCCCGAGCATGTAGCTGCGCACCATCTCTGCCACATACGGCGCCTTCACACCGATCGTGGCGCTGTGCAGAGTGGCGTTATCGGGCTCATCCAGTGCGGCACGATACTGATCTGAGTCAATAGCCCCCAGCGAATACATGCGGCCCAGCACGTAATTACGGCGCTGCAGGGCACGTTGCGGATTGCTGACGGGGTTATTGGCCGACGGTGCCTTGGGCAAACCGGCGATCATGGCTACCTGTGCCACACTGAGCTGATCGATAGAAACGCCGTAGTAGACTTGCGCCGCTGCCGCAATACCGTAAGCCCTGTGCCCGAAAAAGATTTTATTCAGGTAAAGCTCGAGGATTTCCTGCTTGCTCAGGTAGTGCTCGATCTTCAGCGCGAGAAATATCTCTTTCAGCTTGCGCAGGTAGGTTTTTTCGCTGCTGAGGAAAAAATTACGGGCCACCTGCATGGTTATGGTGCTGCCGCCCTGGCGTTTCTCGCCGGTGCTGACCAGTTTTACAGCGGCTCGTACCAGACCCTGGTAATCCACCCCGGGGTGCTGGAAGAAGCGGTCATCCTCGGTCGCGAGAATGGCATCGATAACCGTCTGGGGCAGATCGGCGTAGCGTACCGGCTCCCTGCGCTGCTCGCCAAATTCGGCGATCAATTCACCGTCGCTGGTATACACCCGCAACGGAACCTGAAGTTGTACTTCTTTCAGCCGCTCTATGGGAGGCAATTGGGGCGTGATATACAACCAGGCAGCGGCAGCAATGACCAGGCCAGCGGTCATTGCCGCAAAACCGGAAGCGAGAATAAATCGCAGTATCCTAAGGGAAAGTGTCATAAATTTGGCAGGATGTGACCAAGTTCAAATTAAAAACAGCAGGATTCCTAAACTTCAGTATAAAGCGTCCGATACATCGAATCGAACCCAAGAGGATAAAGAGCTGTTTATTGACAATAATTTGTTGTTGCTCTCTAATCCATAACAGTATCAATACATTGCAATAGCAATGAATTAAAGGGAAATTACGGTGCAAATCGCGCAACTGTTTACACGGAATACACCACCGGTAGTGGGACTGGATATCAGTTCTTCAGCCGTCAAACTACTCGAACTCAGCCGCCATGGGAACCGCTATCGTGTAGAGAGCTACGCGGTAGAGCCGTTACCACCCAACTCTGTGGTCGAAAAAAACATCACTGATGTTGAGGCAGTTGGCGAAGCCGTACGGCGGGCGGTAAAACGGTCCGGCGCCCGCATCAAGGGTGCAGCAGTCGCGGTAGCGGGCTCTTCCGTCATTACCAAGGTGGTTCCCATGCCGAACAGCCTGTCCGATGACGAAATGCATAGCCAGATCGAGCTGGAAGCCGATCAGTATGTACCCTACCCGCTCGAAGAGGTCAGCCTGGATTTCGAAGTCCTGGGTCCGACAGACAATAACCCCGACACCGTCGACGTGCTGCTGGCAGCCTGCCGCACTGAAACCGTCGATATGCGTACCGCCGCTGTTGAAAGCGGTGGCCTGGATACCAGGGTTGTCGATGTCGAAGCCTACGCCACCGAAAATGCTTTTCAGCTGCTGCTGGAACAGGTACCGGACCAGGGCATGGATAAAACCGTCGCTGTTATTGATGTTGGTGCGACCATGACGACCCTCAACGTCCTGCACGACACCAGACTCATTTATACCCGTGACCAGGTGTTCGGCGGTAAACAGCTCACTGAGGAAATCATGCGCCGCTACGGTCTGTCCTACGAAGAAGCCGGGATGGCCAAGCGCCAGGGCGGCCTACCGGAGAACTACGAGCCGGAAGTCCTGGAGCCCTTTAAGGAAGCGATGTCCCAGCAGGTCAGTCGCTCACTGCAGTTTTTCTTTGGCTCCAGTCAATACAACAGCGTAGATCAGATCATTCTGGCCGGCGGCAGCGCATCAGTCCCGGGCATTTCCGAGCTGATCCAGGAGCGCCTGAGCATTGAAACGCTCATCGCCAACCCCTTCGCTTCCATGTCTCTGGCTTCGCAGGTCAAACCACAGTCTCTGAGCAATGATGCACCGGCGCTGCTGATCGCCTGCGGACTGGCACTGAGGAGTTTCGACTGATGGCACACATAAACCTGCTACCCTGGCGCGACGAACGGCGCAAACAACAACAGCAGCAGTTCGCTGTTGTAGGCGGCGGCGCTGCAATCCTCGGCGCCCTGCTGGTTCTGCTGGCCCACATGCAAATGGAAGGGCGGATCGAAAATCAGAACCAGCGCAACAAGTTTCTGGGCACCGAGATTGCGGCGCTCGACAAGAAGATTGCCAGGATCAAGGAGCTGGAGAAAACCAAAGCCGCACTGCTGGCGCGTATGGACATCATCCAGCAGTTGCAGCACAGCCGCCCGCAAAGCGTCCATCTCATGGACCAGCTGGTCTATACCCTGCCTGATGGCCTGTATCTCAACAACATCTCCCAGAAGGGTAACGCGCTGACTTTGAGCGGTGTTGCACAATCGAATGCACGTGTATCCGCTTATATGCGCAACATCGATGGCTCGGAATGGATGGAGCAGCCAAAACTTGATGTGATAAAAACCCAGGACAAGGAGAACAAGCGCTCCGCCGAATTCGTATTACGCGCCGGTCAGGCAACTCCGTCCCAGGAAACCGAGGAGGAGCACAGCTGATGAATCTTTCTGAACTGAATGATCTCGACCTCAGCAATGTCGCCAACTGGCCTCTGCCGGCCCGGGTGGCTCTGATTGGCATTGTGTTTGTATCCGTGCTGGGACTGGGTTACTGGTTTGATATCAAGGATCAGGGCATCCGCCTGGAAAAAGCCGAGCAAAAGGAAATGGAACTGCGCCAGACCTTCGAGGCCAGGGCCGGGAAAGCGGCCAACCTGGCTGCCTATGAACAGCAACTCGAGGAAATGAAAGCATCCTTCGGCGCCATGCTCCGGCAACTGCCCAACAAGACCGAGGTTGCCGAGCTGCTGGTCGATATTTCCCAGACCGGTCTGGCTGCCGGCCTGGAATTCAAACTGTTCAAGCCGCAGAACGAGGTACCCAGGGAATTCTATGCTGAATTACCCATCAGCATCCGCGTCAAGGGACATTATCACGAGTTCGGGACATTTATCAGTGGCGTCGCAGCATTACCGCGTATTGTCACCGTTCACAATATCAATATGACACCCGGCGAGAACGGCGAGCTGACCATGGATATTCTTGCCAAAACCTACCGGTACATGGATGAAGAAGAAGGAGGCGCACAATGATTCGCCTGCAGAAAGCGGTGTTGGCCGTATCATTCTGTCTTGTGGCTGGTGGTCTTACAGCTTGCAGTGGCAACAACAAGGAAGATCTGCGCAGTTATGTGGAAGAAGTGAAAGCCCGTCAGCATACCAAAATTGAGCCGCTGCCGGAGTTTTCTCCTTATGAAACACATCTTTATTCAGCAGCCGGAGAACGCGATCCATTTACGCCCCCGGTGTACTCCACACCCAGGTCACAGGTCGCCAGGGGCTCCAGCAATGGCATTACGCCTGACTTCAACCGCAGTAGAGAACCATTGGAGTCCGAGCCACTGGATAGTCTGCGTATGGTAGGCACACTCGAACGCAACGGGAATTCCTGGGCACTGGTACGCATGAGTGACAGCACCATTCACCGGGTCAAGCCCGGCAATTACATGGGCCAGAATTATGGCAAGATCGTTCAGATTACAGAATCGGAAGTTGAACTCACCGAGGTCGTACCAGATGGACTCGGGGGATGGATGGAACGCCAGGCTGCACTGGCACTCAGTGAGTAATTGGAGATAAAAACGATGAATGCGATACTGATGAAGCGGAACCCTGCGCCACACGCGATGCACTTCCTGCAACGCCTGGCTGGAAATGGAATTCTGTTGCTTGCCGCTTTTCTGCTGGCGAATAGCTGGAACGGCGCTCGCGCTGCTGAACCACAGCCACTTAATGCCCTGCAGGAAATCAGCTTTGCGGGCCTGCCCGGTAATCAGGTGCAGATCACCTTCAAACTCACTCAGCCCGCATCAAACCCGGCAAGCTTTACTATAGATAACCCGGCGCGAATCGCTTTTGATCTCCCCGCAACGAAAAGCGAACTGGCCAAACGTTCGCAAGCTATCGGTATAGGGCCCGCCAAGAGCATTACTGCAATTGAAGTCAAGGGCCGCACCCGGGTTGTGCTAAACCTGTTTGAGATGGTTCCCTACGAAACACGCGCTGAAGGTGACCGGATTATTGTAATTCTGGGCAGCTCAGGTGCAGTCAGCACCACGGCCACCTCGTCTGCTCCCGCGATGTCTGGTTCGGCTGCAACGTCAACCTCTTCTGCAACTGCTACAGTTACGGATGTCGATTTTCGACGCGGGGACGAGGGCGAAGGTCGTGTCGTTCTGACCCTGTCGAATCCTGCCATGCCGATAGATATGAGCCAGCAGGCAGGTAAGATCGTTCTCCAGCTTAAGGGCGCCAGCCTGCCGGAAAAACTGCAGCGTCGCCTCGACGTTACAGACTTCGCCACCCCGGTTAAAATCATCGATACTGAATCCAATGCCAACGGGGTACGTGTGGAGATCAGCCCCATCGGCGAATACGAGCATCTGGCTTATCAAACCGATAACCAGTTTACCGTTGAAATTCGCAAAACCACCAAGGAAGCGCAGGAACAGCGCAAGAAACAGGAATTCGGCTATACCGGTGAACGCCTGTCACTCAACTTCCAGGATATCGAGGTTCGCTCGGTACTACAGCTGCTGGCCGACTTTACCGGCATCAATATCGTGGTCAGC
Organism: uncultured Thiohalobacter sp.; assembly: GCA_964634485.1. Classification (GTDB taxonomy): domain Bacteria; phylum Pseudomonadota; class Gammaproteobacteria; order DSM-19610; family DSM-19610; genus Thiogranum. The sequence goes on from CAZWJB010000011.1 coordinate 11,118, forward strand.
GATACAGTATCCGGAAATCTTACTCTACGCATGCAGAATGTGCCCTGGGACCAGGCACTGGATATCGTCCTTAAAACCAAAGGCCTGGCCAAGCGCGACAATGGCAACGTGATGTTGATTGCGCCCAGTGAGGAAATCGCTGCACGCGAGAAGCTGGAACTCGAGTCACAGAAGCAGATCGAGGAACTGGCGCCGTTGTATTCAGACTTTATCCAGATCAACTATGCCAAGGCGTCTGATCTTGCCGGGCTGCTGAAAAGCAGTGACAGCTCCGTGCTGTCAGAGCGCGGCAAGGCCACGATCGACGAACGCACCAATACCCTGCTGGTGCAGGATACTGCGGAAAAACTGGAGGATGTCCGCAAACTGGTTGCCTTGCTGGATATCCCGGTACGCCAGGTGCTGATCGAAGCGCGGATCGTTATAGCCAACAATGATTTCTCCCGCGACCTGGGTGTACGTTTCGGCGCCAGCGGTCGTACCACCAATGGCCGGAATATCGCCATCGGCGGCGGTACCCGGCCAGGCAACGTAGATTTCGGACGCACGACCGGTTTCGAAGTCCCCGCGGGCAGTGACAACGAAGGTTTGCTGGTCGACCTGCCGGTAGCCAATCCGTCCGGCTCACTGGGAATGGCGCTCGGCAAGATCGGCAGCGCCCTGATCCAGCTGGAACTCAGCGCCATGCAGCTGGAGGACCGCGGTGAGGTGGTTTCCAGCCCGCGCGTCATCACCTCCAACCAGCAGGAAGCCACCATCCAGCAGGGCGTGGAAATCCCCTACCAGCAGGCAGCATCCAGTGGTGCGACCTCGGTCAGCTTCAAGGAAGCAGTGCTGCAGCTGAAGGTAACACCGCAGATAACGCCGGACGACCGCATCATCATGGACCTCCAGGTCAACAAGGACAGCGTGGGCGAGATATTTGCCGGCGTCCCCAGCATCGATACCCGCAACGTGAGCACACGCGTGCTGGTCGACAATGGTGAAACCCTGGTGCTCGGCGGAATATACGAGCAGGAGAAAGGCACAGAAGTGGAACGTGTGCCCTTCTTCGGCTCACTGCCCGGCGTCGGCTGGATGTTTAAAACAGAGGCCAAAACCAACGAGAAACAGGAACTGTTAATTTTTGTAACGCCGAAAATCATCAGGCAGGGCATAAGTCTGAATTAATTCCTGCTTGTACCTGGGCTCACTTTCTGGCAAAACTGCCCGACATGAAAACGTCGGGCAGTTTTTTTTTGGTCGGGCCCATGGGCGCCGGAAAATCCACCATCGGCCGCCAGCTGGCGCGTACCCTGGATCTGGAGTTTATCGACAGTGACCGGAACATCGAAACGCGAACCGGCGTCGATATTCCCCTGATCTTCGAACTGGAAGGTGAAGAAGGCTTCCGCAAGCGCGAGCAGGAGATGATCGATAACCTTACACGCAGGTCAGGCATTGTTCTTGCCACCGGCGGTGGAGCAGTATTGAGCAGCATAAACCGGCAGCACCTGGCATCTCGCGGACAGGTTGTCTATCTGCACACATCGGTTGAACAGCAGCTGCAGCGCACCGCCCATGACCGCAACCGGCCACTGCTACAGACAGAAAATCCAGCAGAACGCCTTCAGGAACTGATGAAGGTCCGTGCCCCCCTGTATCGCGAAATTGCTGACTGGACCATAGAGACTGACGGCTGCCGCGTACACGACGTGGTACAAAAAATAGTCCGGCATATCGAGGAAATGTAAGTACAATCCCGTATAGATGAAGACTCTGCAACTTGAACTTGGTGAGCGAAGCTACCCCATCCACATAGGGCCGGGACTGATTTCGCAGCCGGACCTGTACCAGCCACATATCCGGGGCCGCCAGGTCATGCTCGTCAGCAACGAGACCGTCGCACCGCTATATCTGCAGAGCGTGCGCGAGGCACTCTCCGGCTACCAGCTCGAACAGGTCATCCTGCCGGACGGCGAGGAATACAAGACGCTTGGGATCCTCAACCGGATTTTTGACGCGCTGCTTGAAAAGCGCTTCAATCGTAACTGCTGCCTGGTAGCGCTGGGTGGCGGTGTGGTTGGCGACATGACAGGCTTTGCCGCTGCCAGCTACCAGCGCGGGGTCGACTTCATTCAGCTCCCGACCACCCTGCTGGCGCAGGTGGATTCTTCCGTCGGTGGTAAAACCGGCGTCAACCACGCGCTGGGCAAAAACATGATCGGCGCTTTCCACCAGCCGCGCTGCGTACTGGCGGATACCAGCACACTGGATACTCTCGACGACCGCCAGTTGTCAGCCGGTATTGCAGAGGTACTCAAATACGGCCTGATAGAGGATGCCGGATTTTTCACCTGGCTCGAGAATAATATGCCTCGGCTGCTGGCACGCGACACACAGGTATTGATTTATGCCATTGAGCGCTCCTGCCAGTGCAAGGCGGAGATTGTCGCTGCAGATGAACGAGAGAGTGGCAAACGCGCGCTGCTCAACCTGGGCCATACTTTCGGTCACGCTATCGAAACCGGTATGGGTTACGGTAACTGGCTGCACGGCGAAGGTGTCGCCGCAGGAATGGCCATGGCGGCAGATCTGTCTGCCCGCCACGGCTGGATCAGCCACGCCGATGTCGAATGCATCCGCAGGCTGCTTGCCCAGGCGAGACTGCCGGTCGATGCACCTGCCGACATCAGCCGTGAACAGTTCCTCGACCTGATGGCTGTCGACAAGAAGGTGCTGGACGGCGGGCTGCGACTGATTCTGCTGGATGCCATAGGCAAGGCAAAGATCTGCAGTGATTTCGAGACCGGGCTGCTGAATCAAACGCTTGAGCACAAGTTACTATCCACCGGCTCATGAATACCCGGCACCGCGACCTGAACAGTTTCGGACACCACGCACCCTATGCCACGGTGGACGCTGTTTCCCGGGGGCGGCGCTATTCCGAACCCGCACCCGACTACCGTAGCGAGTTCCAGCGTGACCGCGACCGCATTATCCACGCCGCGGCCTTCCGTCGCCTGGAATACAAGACCCAGGTTTTCGTCAATCACGAAGGCGACCTGTTCCGCACCCGCCTGACGCATTCTATTGAAGTCGCCCAGGTCGCCCGTTCCATTGCCCGCGCCCTGTCTCTCAATGAAGACCTGACTGAAGCCATCGCCCTGGCCCACGATGTTGGACATACGCCGTTTGGCCACGCCGGACAGGATGCTCTCAACGAATGCATGAAAGACTACGGCGGCTTTGAACACAATCTGCAGTCCTTGCGTGTAGTGGACAAACTGGAAGAAAAATACGCTGATTTTCCAGGGCTGAACCTGACCTATGAAACCCGCGAAGGCATCCTCAAACATTGTTCCGCTAAAAATGCCGCTGAACTCGGTGATGTCGGCGAACGTTTTGTGAACAGGCTGCAACCCGGCCTGGAAGCGCAGCTCACCAACCTCGCCGACGAAATTGCCTACAACAGCCACGATGTGGATGACGGCCTGCGTGCCGAACTGATCCACATAGACCAGCTCAACGAAGTACCGCTGTTCCACCAGCAATACCAGGAAGTGAAAGGACGCTACCCGGAGCTGTCGCAACGTCGCGTCATTCACGAAATTGTTCGCCGGCTGATCAACCGCCAGGTAACCGACCTGGTGCAGACCAGTATGGCCAGGCTGGAGTTGCATGCTCCGGCCGACCTGGAAGCTGTTCGCCGGCACCCGGAAGCCCTGATCGCGTTCAGCGATCAGATGCGCGAACTCAACCTGGAACTGAAACGCTTTTTGCGCAATCATCTTTATCGTCATTACCGTGTGCACCGCATGAGCGCCAAGGCAGAACGTGTCATTTGCGCTCTGTTTGAGGCTTTCTTCAATGACCCGCGCCTGATGCCGGATGAAGCCCAGCTCAAGGTTGCGGAACTGAAAGCCCAGGCTGGCGACAGCGGGCAGGCGCGTGCCGTCGCCGACTATATCGCCGGCATGACCGATCGCTACGCGATCAAGGAACACGCGCGGGTTTATCACCCGGGGGAACTGACTTGATCCGGGGGCCGGAAGCCGAAACACTTTATGCGCATTTATATGCAAGTCCCGCCCAGCGCTGCCGGGCCACCAAAGTTCTACCACCTGCACCTGCAGGAAGACCTTATCGACGGCTGGACGCTGGTACGCGAATGGGGTTTTCAGGGTTCCGGCGGGCGCATGGTACGGGATCATTATGTGGACAGGGAGAGCGCTGAAAAAGCGATGCTTGCAATACGGGAGGCGCAATTGAAAAAAGGCTACCAGGTTGTATTTATGCAGGCCCGGTCATGAAACGCCTGGGCATAAAACCCGCTGCAGGAAGCTATCTTGAAAGCTTCTCGCTGAACTGCGAACCCTTTACAGACGCCATCGACAACCGCTTCTTCTATGGTGGCACGACGCTCATGCAGCGCCTTGACCTGCTTTCGCACCTGACGCAGTTCGGTGACTCTGTGGTCCTCGTTTCCGGCCCGGGCGGCAGTGGCAAAACTACCCTGCTGACCCGCTTTGCCAACCAGGCCAACAGCCAATGGCATCTGTGCCTGCTGAATGCAGACGAGTTCGAATACTTCCCGGAGCGCTTGGCCGATGCGCTCAAAAGCGAGACAACAGCCGATGAACGGGAATTATTATCACAATGGGCCGCGCACACTGACAACTCGCAGTTGCTGATTATCGTTATCGATAATTCAGAACAACTGGATAACAGCGCGTTGCGACGCCTGTGCGCCCTGCTGGGAGAAAGCTCGGCAAACCGGATTCGCCTGATCCTGTTCGGTAGCCCTGAAGCACAGCAACGTCACAAGCTGGCTTTCGAACAGCAGCAGCCGGGTTGCTCGACCCAACTGCTGGAAATGCCACGCCTGTCAGAAGAAGAAACGGCTTCTTATCTCGTGTACCGGCTTGCGGTTGCCGGTTACAGCGGTGAAAGCCCGTTTACCGCGACCGAAATACGCGCTATCTGCAAGGCATCGGGTGGCCGTCCTGCGGGCATTAACCGGCTCGCCCACCAGACCTTGCTGGAACACCAGGCACGAGCCGGCAGCAATCGCGTACGCGTGCGCCGGGATGTGCGCAAGGTCAGCGGCCTGACATGGGGACTGGCTACCACCGGCATTCTGGCCCTGGCTGTCTGGCTGGGCTGGCAGAAGCTTTATCCACCAGCACCCACAGACAAGGCCCCTGCTGCACAGGCGCCGATGGAAGAACGGCCACTGGCGATTCCCGAACCTGCACCGCTTACGCTACCCGCGGCGACAACACCCCCTCCGGTTGAAACCACCGACAAGCAGGAAACACGGGTGACCGGACAACAGCGCGAAGAACACGAGCCGGGAATCGACCCACTGGCTACTACAGCACAAACCGCTGTAACCACCGAACAACCCACCAGCCCCGCAGTACAGGCAACACCGGAACCGGAACCGGCAGCAACTGCAAGAGACAGGAGCTCTGAGCAACAGACAGATCCCCAATTACCGGTTGATATCCCCACCCCGGAAACAGCCGCAGAACCTGCCCCGGCATCTGCACCACTACCACATCGAGAGAGCTGGCTGCTTGCGCAGCCGGAGACGTCGTTCAGTCTGCAGCTTCTCGGTTCCCGGAGTGCTGAATCCATCACCGGCTACATCCAGCAACACCGTCTGGATATCCGGCAATCCGCCGTTTACAAAGGCATGTACAAAGACGCCGAGTGGTACGTTCTGCTATATGGCATCTATCCGTCTCGCCAGACCGCGATCGATGCGCGTGCCGCCCTGCCGGCAGCCGTGCGCAATGACAAGCCCTGGCCACGCACCCTGAAAACCGTGCATAGTGCCATTCGAGAAGTTCAGTAGCGGCTGACAGGTAACGCCGGCTGCAAGAGCCCTGTCGCTCATTCCGTATAAAAAACAAGGTTAACCACCTAAAACGCTGGCGAAAAAAGCACTTCTCCATTATTCTTTTCGGCCCAATTTTTGCCGAAGGTTACCGTCACTACCTCGCAGGGAGTGGGCGGTGTCGCGCGCGCCGGGATAATAAATTCCCGGTTATTGAAAGAGTTACAGAGGAAAGACATGAGCCACGGGGCTTTTCCGGAAAAACAGGGCCTGTATGACCCCCGCCACGAGCACGATGCCTGTGGTGTCGGTTTTGTCGCCCACATCAAGGGACAACAGAGCCACGCCATCGTACGGCAGGGTTTGCAGGTTCTGGAAAACCTGACCCACCGCGGTGCAGTCGGCGCAGACCCGCTGGCGGGTGACGGCGCCGGTATTCTGATTCAGGTTCCCGATAACTTTCTGCGCGAAGAATGCAGCGCTTCTGGATTTGAACTTCCGGCACCCGGCCGTTACGCGGTCGGCATGATTTTCCTGCCACAACAGGACCAGACGCGCGCCGAGTGCGAGGCACTGATCGAACGCCTCACCGGCGAGGAAGACCAGGTATTGCTGGGCTGGCGCGATGTGCCGACCGACAATTGCGGCCTCGGCCAAAGCGTGAAGGATGTCGAACCGGTGGTTCGCCAGCTGTTCATCAGCTGTGGTGAAAACTGCCCGACTCAGGATGACTTCGAGCGCAAGCTGTTCATTATCCGAAAACTGATCGAAAACCAGG
>CAZWJB010000012.1:0-16205 GCA_964634485.1 uncultured Thiohalobacter sp.
GCCGTGCTCTGCGCTTCTTGCCAGCCTTTTTCTTGGCGGCCTTTTTCTTGGTCGCTTTTCTCTTGGCTACTTTTTTCTTCGCAGCCTTTTTCTTACCGGCCTTTTTCTTACCGGCTTTTTTCTTGGCGGCCTTTTTCTTGGTCGCTTTTCTCTTGGCTACTTTTTTCTTCGCAGCCTTTTTCTTACCGGCCTTTTTCTTACCGGCTTTTTTCTTGGTCGCCTTTCTCTTGGCTACCTTTTTCTTTGCTGTCCTTTTCTTCTTTGGTGCTACCTTTCTCTTCTTGGCTACCACCTTCTTCTTCTTGGCGGTAGTCTTACGTTTGCTGGATTTCTTTCGTGCTGCCATGAGGAAAACCTCCTTCAGATGCATGGTTCGCGTAACGTTACGGCGTTTGCATTTTAAACTTTAATGAAAAAAGAACAAATTACAACACCTAGCTAAAGTTTCGTCCTATGATTGGAGTGTAACTATGATGAGTGTGCGTCGGATGAAATCCTGTTTTTATCATAACCGATTACCACGGAAGGTAATGGCGACAGGCATTTCACAAGTAAATAGCAGTGTTTTATGCTAGTGATGAAGGTTGTAACGGGTGAGCACTGCGTTGTTTCTGATTGTCGAAGTGGACCTTGGCTGCGTATAAATCGCGGTAAAACTTTTTTCAGAAAAAATGAAAATTTATGCTATTGAAACCAGAAATTCATTGTAAACGTTGTATATGTGCAACAAATTGCCAGAGGTAAACTCGTTATGAATCGCCGGATCTTGCAGTGGTATGAGCAGTTGTTAACGCAGATATGGGGTGATGATTTGCGTGAACTCAATGCAGCACGGCGCTGGATTATTGTTCCGTTTCGATTGCTGATTGTGCTGACCCGACAATTATTACAGGGACAACTTAATCTGAGGGCCATGAGCCTGGTCTACACCACACTGTTGTCCGTTGTGCCACTACTTGCGGTGAGTTTCTCGGTGTTAAAAGGATTCGGTGTTCACAACCAGATTGAACCTTTGCTGACTAATTTTCTTGCGCCGCTGGGCCCGCGTGGTGATGAATTGTCGGACGATATCATTGGCTTTGTCGAAAACATCAGAGTCGGTGTGCTGGGTTCGCTGGGCCTGGTGTTTCTCTTCTATACTGTTGTTTCTCTTATACAAAAAATTGAGTCTTCATTTAATTATGTGTGGCAGGTGGAGCGTTTGCGAGGCCTTGCCCAGCGGTTTTCCAGCTATCTGAGTGTGATTCTTATCGGGCCGGTGCTGGTGTTTACGGCCCTTGGCGTAACTGCTACGGCAATGAGTAACACCCTGGTTCAGGATTTAATGAGTGTAGAGCCCTTTGGCCGGCTGTTTCTGGCACTCGCCAAATTTATACCGTATTTTCTGGTGATCGCCGCGTTCAGTTTTATCTATATGTTTATACCGAATACGCGGGTCAGGCTGTTTCCTGCTGTTGTCGGTGGAGTGGTTGCAGGTGTTTTGTGGCAATCAAGCGGCTGGGCGTTTGCAGCATTCATTGCGTCGTCATCCAGATATGCGGCCATCTATTCAGGATTTGCGATCCTGATTCTGCTGCTGATCTGGCTTTACCTGAACTGGCTTATTCTGCTACTCGGAGCCCAGGTTGCGTTTTATGTCCAGTATCCGCAATACATGACCCGGCAAGCGGTGCAACTACGCCTCAGCAATCGTTTGCGTGAGCGCCTGGCGTTACAGATCATGTTTATGGTGGCGGAAAACCATCTGAATTCGCGTGATCCCTGGGCTGCTGAGGATCTGGTACATCATCTGGCGCTACCCATGCAGCCGATAGACCATGTATTACAGTTGATGGTGAAAGCCGGTTTCCTCTCTGAAACCGCGGATGAGCCGCCCGCTTACCTGCCAAGGCGCGATATTGAGACGATTACACTGGTTGATCTGTATGAAGTTGTAAGAAGTGCCGGTGAAAACCGCTTGCTGACATTGAAGACATTGCCGCACCAGGCCGAGGTGGAGCAGACCATGGCGGCGGTTCAGAATGCAGTGGTCGGCGAGCTTGGTGAGCGGACCCTGAAGGATCTTGTCGACGACCGGAGTCAGGCTATTTGATGGCAACGGCTTCCTGTTCCAGCAGTACTGCTTCACCCTGTCGGAATGCGGAAAGCTGCCCGGCAGGCCTGATCCGGACCCAGGCGGGTAAATAGCGGCTCATCTCCAGGAAAAACGCAGCGCGCGAGCCTGTGCCGCAGGCAAGCTCCCGGGGGTGTCTCAAGGCAACGTAATACCAGGACGGCAATTCATTTGAATGCCGGGAACCTTGCTCGATAACCGGACCCTGCCGGAATACCAGTGCCCCACGTGGTGCCCACTGTCCGTCACACAGCTTGATTTCGGCCTGTTGTTTGGCGTTATGCAGTGCGATGCTGAGGTTTGCCAGTGCAACAGACCTGGTTGGCGCTTGACTCAGAGGTATCCGGGCAACAATTTGATCATAGGTCAGGTTGCTGTCGAGGGGATTGAGTGATGCGTGTAGTTCTCTTCCCTGTTGTCCTGTATATGCGGGTGAGCTCGCATAAGCGTTTGAAAATAAAGGCTGTACTGCCAGTAACAGCATTAATGACAGTCCGGTTTTATGGAGCGAATTTGGAAACATCGCGTTATGGAATCCCCAGCAGGGAGCCAGTTTATGCCTGCCGGCACATGAAATCTGTGATCCAGTCGTCAAAGTTATTCTGGTGGGTGAATCACGACCCGGGTACACCGGGTTCGATGCGACACAACGCGCGAGTCTGCTGCACTAGCTTGCGCGGGCGGCGCGTTTGCGTTCGATCTCCAGCAACATTTTTTTCCGCAGCCGTATGCTTTCCGGTGTCACTTCAACCAGTTCGTCATCGTCAATAAATTCCAGTGCCTGCTCCAGCGTCATGCGTATCGGCGGTGTCAGCAGGATAGCCTCATCGGTACCGGAGGCGCGCACGTTGGTCAGCTGCTTGGCCTTGAGCGGGTTGACCACCAGGTCATTGCTGCGCGAGTGGATGCCGACCAGCATGCCCTCGTAGACGATTTCCCCCGGGCTGACAAACATGCGGCCGCGTTCCTGCAGGTTGAACAGCGCAAAGCCGAGCACCTTGCCTTTGCCGTTGGAGATCAGTACGCCGCTGGCGCGTTTGCCGAACTCACCTTTTTTCAACGGCGCGTAGTGGTCGAACACATGGTAGAGCAGACCGCTGCCCTGGGTCGCCGTCAGAAACTCGGTACGAAAGCCGATCAGCGCGCGTGACGGGACAATAAAGTCCAGCCGCACACGTCCCTGGCCGTCAGGGACCATGTCCTTGAGGTCGGCGCCGCGTTCTCCCAGTTTCTCCATAACTGTACCCTGGTGCCGTTCTTCAACGTCCACGGTGAGCTGCTCGAAGGGCTCCTGCAGCTGGCCGTCGATCTCGCGCTGGATGACTTCCGGGCGTGAAACGCCGAGTTCGTAACCTTCGCGGCGCATGGTTTCAATCAGAATCGACAGATGCAGTTCACCGCGCCCTGATACCCTGAACTTGTCCGGGTCACCGGTGTCCTCGACACGCAGGGCTACGTTATGCACCAGTTCCCGCTCAAGCCGCTCACGAATCTGGCGCGACGTAACGTACTTGCCTTCCTGACCTGCAAAGGGGGAGTTGTTGACCTGGAAAGTCATGCTGATGGTGGGTTCGTCGATGGCCAGTGGCGGCAGGGCTTCAACCTGAGCGGGGTCACACAATGTGTCAGAGATGCCCAGCGCATCAACACCGGTGAAGGCGATAATGTCACCGGCGTAAGCTTCAGAGACTTCCACGCGCTCAAGTCCGAGAAAGCCGAATATCTGCAACATACGCGCATTGCGCTGTTTGCCTTGCTGGTCCAGCACGGTGACAGTGGAATTGGCCTTGATTTTTCCGCGACTGATTCGCCCGATGCCGATGACGCCGACGTAGCTGCTGTAGTCGAGTGAACTGACCTGCATCTGAAAGTTCCCTTCAGTGTCGACGAGAGGCGCGGGTACTTTGTCTACAATTAGCTCGAATAACGGAGTCATGTCACCATCACGGGTCTCTGCGTCGAGGCTCGCGAAACCCTGCAGTCCGGATGCGTACACTACCGGGAAATCCAGCTGCTCGTCACTGGCGCCGAGGCGGTCGAACAGGTCAAAGGTCTGGTCGAGCACCCAGTCCGGACGTGCGCCGGGTCGGTCGATCTTGTTGATAACGACAATCGGGCACAGTCCCTGCTGTAGTGCTTTCTGCGTGACAAAACGGGTCTGCGGCATGGGGCCTTCCACCGCATCGACCAGCAACAGTACCGAATCGACCATGGACAGCACGCGTTCCACTTCGCCGCCGAAATCGGCGTGACCGGGTGTGTCCACAATATTGATGCGGTAGCCCTGCCACTTGATCGCGGTGTTCTTGGACAGAATCGTGATGCCACGCTCGCGTTCCAGATCATTGGAATCCATTACGCGCTCGGGTGCGGCGGCGCGCACATCGAGCGTACCGGACTTGGACAGCATCTGGTCGACCAGGGTGGTTTTCCCGTGGTCAACGTGGGCGATTATGGCAATATTACGCAGACGTTCGATCACAACACATTCTCACGTGTAAAAAAGCGGGAATTGTACCTGAATGCAGCGCACAAGGGGCGGTTAAATGCTTTATCAATCATCCTTTCGGGTAACGACAAGGGGCCGGGGCAGTTATTCCATCAGCAGGGATGTCGGGCTACGGCTGGAAGAATCCGGTATTCGAGGAGGGATTTGCCTGATATTTTTGCACCATACCAGTGCTTCGCTGATCCTGTGCGAAAATGCGGACCCTGAGGTGCGCGCTGACCTGGAGCGGTTTATGGGCCGGCTGGTACCGGACGGGGATCCCATATACCGGCATGTCGATGAAGGTCCCGACGATATGCCGGCACACGTGCGCAGTATTCTGACCTCGAATTCACTCAGTGTCCCGGTGTCGGACGGTCGTTGCGACCTGGGAACCTGGCAGGGCATCTATGTCTGGGAACATCGCCAGGCTCCCCAGCGCAGACGGATTACGCTGACGGTGTATGGTGAGTAGGGCGCTCTTCAGCGTGCAGGCTGTCGAGGTTGGGTACGCGGGGTGTGTCGCCGAGAATGGCGTCTGCATCCAGCTCATCCATGCTGTCGGTTTCCGCGTCTGAAAAAGTATCTGTGATATCGGTATCAGGTGCCGGGGATGTTGTCTCTGCTTCGCTATCGGGTTTGCTGCGCTGTGGAAAATCCAGGCGGGGTGTGCTGACCGGGTCCTGGCACAGGACCTCGGAGCCTTTGGCCAGATGTTCGTATACATTGCGGTAGCTGTCTGTCATGGCTTGAACCAGCTCCGAGGTTTTCCGGAAATGCTGGCCGACCTGATCCCGGTAGATGTCAAGTTCCTGTTGCAGCTGATTGAGCTTTTCCTGCAGCTCGATTGTGCGGCGGCGGGTGTTAACCGTCATCAGGTAGGTAAAACCGGTGCCGCTCGCAACACCCAGCGCAAAAACAATCAAACCCGCTACCCAGACCCAGTTCGAACCTATACCACTCACCATGATCTTTGACTCCACTCTGACTGCTGGCAGTATAGCGGGGATCGGGCAGCAGATGCAGCCCCTGACCCTGTGCAGGACTTTATTGTCCGGAATCATGGGCTATACTCAAAGCTGTCATGACCAGGTCACTACCCTGATACCCGTTATCAGGCAGGGAAGGAATGACGTTCCGGTTACCACAGGAATCTGATCAAGGTTCAGGAGCGGAGGAGCAAGCAGGAGGTTGGACGTAATAATGAAATCAATCTATGTGGGAAATATTTCGTTTGAAACCACAGATGCGGAATTGCGCGACTTGTTTTCGGTGCACGGCGACGTCAAGTCCGTTAAGTTAATTAACGATCGTGATACGGGCAAGCCCCGGGGGTTCGCTTTTGTTGAAATGGATGATGACGGCGCCGAGACTGCCATAACTGCTACCGACGGTGTCGAATTCGCGGGTCGCAATCTGAAGGTTAATCTGGCCAAACCCAGAGGGGTGTGGCGGATGCGAAGACCGCGTCACTAGGAATCCTTGAGTCACCACCCTCTTTACAAATGAGTTAAATTTACAATAGCCACGGAAATACACGGAATAGCACGGAAAATCACTCGTGAGTTTTTCCGTGTGTTTCCGTGGCTATATCTTGTTGGTCACCCCGGTTGCTGCCGGCTGAACTGCATTGCGCGGCTTTCCGCGCTGAAAGGCCTCTATATTCTCTACGATTTCAGCCAGCAGCCGTTGCCTGGCAGTCTGGCTTGCCCAGGCAATATGCGGGGTGACGATTAACCTCGGCGAACGATAACCAGGCAGCGGGCTGGATACCCCGGGAGGTTCCTGTTGCAGCACATCGACAGCGGCAGCGGCAATCCGCCTGTCCCGCAATGCGCTGACCAGGGCCTGCTCGTCGACAATGCCGCCGCGGGCTGTATTAACCAGGATGGCGCTGTTTTTCATGCTTGCCAGCTCAGCTGCACCAATCAGTCCACGGGTCCGGTCGGTCAGCGGACAGTGCAGGCTGATAATGTCCGCTGTGGCCAGCAGTTCCTGCAGGGCAATGCGGTCCGGTAACGGCGGCCCGTGCAGGCGCTGCGCAATCTGTACCGGCATGCAAAAGGCCCGGGCAAGCTTTGCAACGGCCTTGCCCAGTACGCCGTAACCGATAATTCCCAGGGTTTTCCCCGACAACTCGCTGATGGTTTTGTCGAACAGGCAGAAATGCGGGCTCTGGGTCCAGTCCCCGCTACGGACGCGCTCCCGGTAGCTATCCAGCTGCCGCACCAGTGTAAGCAGCATGGTGAAGACGTGCTCGGCAACCGAGGCGGTAGCGTAGTTGCGTGCATTGCTGACGATAATACCGGCATGGGAAGCAGCATCCAGCGCAACGTTATCCGTGCCGGTTGCAGCGACACAGATCAGACGCAGTTTTGGCGCAGCGCTTATATGTTCCTGTGTGATGCGAACCTTGTTGGTGACAATGACATCGGCATGCTCGATACGTTGTACAACCTGGTCTGGCAGGGTCTGGTGGTGGAACTCCCAATCGGGCAGGCAGTGGCGCAGTGGCGTGAGATCCAGGTCTTGTGGATTCAGGCTATCAAGATCCAGAACCACTGCGAGCAAGGTTAATGTCCCAGCAGGCCTGCCTTGAGTTTGCCATCCGCCGGATGATCACCAATCCAGACCTTCAGCAAGGCACTGAAAAAATCCTCACCCTGGATATTCCCCCGCGCCTCGCCGTTTATGCTGAGTTTGGTTCCCGATTCCGGTGTGTAGTCCATATGCACAATGTCACCCTCGTGTAGTGCTGGAAACAGCGCGTTGAACTTCTGCAGGCGGTTTTCGAGTTGTTTGAATTCTGTATCTGTGACATTGGCCCTGAATCCTTCTGTCCACCCGCCGGTGATTTTTTTCGCCTCGACCTCTTTGTAGAGCATGATCATTTGCATGCTCCGGGGACCCGGGTCAGCTATCATTTCTGCGGCCTTGTTGCTGGTTTTACCCGTATAAAGTGCGCCAATATATATCTTGAAAAAGAATTTGCTGCGAACACCGGCACCGTTCAGTGTCAAAGACCTGCCACCGAGCTGGTAACTGTCTGCAAGTTCAACACCAGCGATCTTTGTGCCGGAATGAGCGAGCAAGGGCGCGGTGAGCAGACTAAGATAAAAGAGAGAATGAAACAGGGTTTTCATGGTGAAGATTCCTTCGGCCAGGTTAGCAGCAATGCATACTACCATCCTTGATTTCGCAGTGCCGGGTCGGCGACGGTGAAGCCTGATGGCGGGATCGGTTGACAGTTCGTTGCGCGGATTGTGTGCGAAGCTGGCCGGACATTGCGGGACGCGCTATCTGAAGTGCGCGAAGCCGTGGATTGCTGCCGCACGTTGACCACATGCGGCGGGAAGCCAGACTCCTGCAGTGCATTGAGCCAGGGCAGGGCCTTGCGGCAGGAAGCTTCTTCCCGCTGTATGCATTTGAACTGGAGTCACTGGACTTGCTGGATAAGGAGGAATTTGGCCCCATATTGCATGTTATTCGCTATCAGGGATACCGGCTGGATAAAGTAATCGAAGCGGTAAATGCTACCGGGTATGGGCTGACGCTGGGGGTACACAGTCGTGTTGAGACGGCCTGGCAACAGGTGCAGAAGAGCGCCAGGGTGGGTAACCTCTATATCAATCGCAATATGATCGGTGCAGTGGTGGGCGCCCAGCCTTTTGGGGGCGAGGGCTTGTCGGGAACCGGATCGAAATCAGGCGGTCCATATTACTTACCCTGCTTTGCAACCGAGCGGACTCTGTGCGTGAATACAGCAGCAGTGGGTGGAAGCTATCGATGCGGGAAGACGAGTGATATTGGCAAGCGAAGAGATAGACAGTGATTGGATTTTCAAAGGGAGGCTATACTTTGATATAGATCAATATGTGAGTGGATGTACAGTTTTAAAGTAAAGGGCAGGGGAGACGATAAGGCCACGAAGGGTCGTAATAATCACCACAGGAGAGGATGTCATGGAGCACCGTTGCAGCGTTCGCAAGCCAATGGATTTTCAGCTGCTGTTATACAGGCAGGGGCTACCGATACAAAACGCAGTCAGCAGTAATATCGGGTTGGGTGGTATGTTTATTTCCACCGGCGCCTGTGCGTGGCGGAAAAATGAGTACCTGGAAGTCGAGATTTTAGGGAGTAATGGCAAGCCGGGGATGAAACTGCCCGCCGTGGTGGTGCATCATTCCATGCGGGGAACCGGTGTGGTGTTCGATGCAGTCACTGGCGAACAACGGCGTACCCTGCGTGCCTGGTTGTATGGCGGCAGCCCGGAAATCGCTGGGGAGGAGCCCCATTCACGCGCCGTGGCCTGATGTCCGCGTACAGGGGCCCGTTAGTCTGCGGGCCTGTGTTTGGTAATTTTCCCGCGCTGCAAGGGGAATCCATTGCCCTCGTTTTTAAACCTGTAGTAACGCTTCAGCGTCTCGCCCATTACCGGGAAAGCGAGCTGCTCCCAGGGAATCTCATTTTCGACAAATAAACGGCACTGCAGGCTTTCCTGCCCCGGTGCGTAAATCCCGTCACATAGCTCACCACGATAAAGCAGATAAACCTGGCTTATATGCGGGATGCTGAATATGCCGAAAAGGTCAACAATTTCCACACGCGCTCCAGCCTCTTCGCGCGTTTCGCGCAGCGCGGCCTGTTCCGTGGTCTCGCCGTTTTCCATAAAACCGGCGGGCAGCGTCCACAAACCGTAGCGGGGCTCAATGGCACGTTTGCACAGCAGAATGCGCCCTTCCCATTCGGGAATGCAACCAGCCACGATATTGGGATTCTGATAGTGAATGGTTTGGCATTCGTCGCAGACATACCTTGCGCGGTTATCACCATCCGGTATGCGAAGTGTCACGTTTGCGCCACAGCTACTGCAGAATTTCACCTTGTTTCCCGTTCAGCCATTAACAAACCCAGCATGGTTTTACCGTCCACAATCTCGCCATTTTGCACCCACTCGAGTGCCTGCCGAAATTCGATCCAGTGGACTTCAATGACTTCGTGCGGGTGGCGGTCGGTGTCGGTGTTGGTGAGATCCCGGGCCAGATAGAGGTAAATGCGCTCATCGCAGAATCCCGGGGTGCTGAGAAAACTTCCCAGCATCTGCAGGTCCTTCGTGATCAGGCCTGCCTCCTCCTGCAGCTCCCGCAGTGCGGTGTGCTGTGGCGACTCCGGTGTGTCTATCTTGCCCGCCGGCAGTTCCCATAACCAGCCACCGGCGGCATGCCGGTACTGGCGCAGCAGGCAAACCCGGTTGTTGTTATCCAGGGCCACAACGGCAGCCCCGCCTGGATGGCGCACGACTTCCAGTTGTATCGTCTGCTGATTGGGCAGTGTGACGCGTTCCAGCCCCAGATCGACGACTTCACCTTTATAGAGGGATTTTCTGTCTTTCATCCGCTGTCTCTAATGACCGTATACGGCCAGTGTCTGTCCCGCGCCATCGGGTGCCCGGGTATCAAGGTACATTGCCTGCAACGGCATACTGACTGCCGGGCTCAGTTCAGTGCCGCTGAGAATAGTATCGAACCGCGTACCTCCAAGCAGGCAATGTGCAGTAGTGTGATACAGGCGATCCAGAGCCTTGCCCTGCAGCAGCGCATGCAGGACCGAGGGACCCGCAATGGCGTAAACGTGCTGGTAGCCATGTTCCGCGAGTTTGTCTCTTAGGGTGGAGGCATCGACATCGGCACGATTTCCGCAGGTGATGACCTGTATCGGTGACGACGCTTTTATCGCAGCCAGTTTTTCGGGGTCCGCTGCTGCGCCGGTAAGCAGAAGAATCCTGCGGTCCCGGTACTGGTTCAGCGCTGTTGCCGGGATATCAAGACTGGCACTGAAAACTGCGATATCGGGTTGTGGCGACAAGCCCTGCATATTGCGCCAGTCGCGCAAGTCGTCAAATTCCGGCGCTGAACCAATGGGTAATTCTGCCTGTGCTTCATTGTCGCAGACCTGGCGAAAGTAGCGGGCACTGGTAATGACCAGGTCCGCGTGCGCCGCGAGTTCCTGAAACAGACGCCAGTCCCGGGCATTGGCGATCGCCGGGGGCACCTGGTGGGTGCTGCGGTGGGGGCCCGGCACGGCAATCCGGCCGTCCAGGCTGGAAATGAAATTGCTGTAGATGAAAGGTCGTTTGCCGGAATACGACGCGGATACGAGTGACTGGCCCAGGTACAGGCCGTTCAGGCAGTGCTTCCTGCCGGGGTTGGGATACAGTTCGAGAATGTCTTCATCCATGAAGTGATCCTAACCTTTTCTTGCGAGGATAAAAAAGGGCTGCCAGTAATGACAGCCCTTTATCAGTAACCAATGCAGGCCCGCGTTACGAGACTCAGGCTACTTTTTCCTGCGAGCTTTTCGTTTTGTAGTCGGAAATAGCTGCCTTGATGGCATCTTCAGCGAGCACCGAGCAGTGTATCTTCACGGGTGGCAATGCAAGCTCTTCCGCGATCTGGATGTTCTTGATTTCGCTGGCCTGCTCCAGGGTTTTACCCTTAACCCACTCGGTCAACAGCGAACTGGACGCGATCGCCGATCCGCAGCCGTAGGTTTTGAAACGGGCATCTTCAATAACGCCGTTGTCGTCAACCTTGATCTGCAGCCTCATGACATCGCCACAGGCGGGTGCGCCAACCATACCCGTCCCCACGCTGATGTCGCCCTTCTCGAATGCGCCTACATTGCGCGGGTTTTCGTAATGATCCAGTACCTTGTCACTGTATGACATTACCTGTCCTCCGGAAACGTTGAAAAATGGGCAGTCAGCTCAGGCGGCTGACGACTGCTGGAAACCTGAAGCGAACGGTGTTTCGCCGCCTTCGGTTCTCCTGGAATCGTTGTTGCTTTGATTAACCGCTTCAGCCAGCGTCAGGCCGTTCAGGTAATCGTAGATACGTGCGCTCAGCTGATTCCACATAATCACACTCTGCGGCCACTCTTCTCCGGGTATGCGTTCACGCCGTGCCGGCATGGCATCGTCGACGGCACTCAGGATTTCCGCAATGGTGATCTCGGTTGCCGGGCGGCGCAGACAATACCCGCCACCGGGGCCGCGCATGCCGGTAACCAGGCCGTGGTTGCGCAAGCGGGCGAACAGCTGTTCCAGGTAGGAAACTGAAATAGATTGTTCGACCGAAATGTCCGCGAGGGTAACCGGTCCGTTGCTATGGCGTAACGCCAGTTCCATCATTGCTGTGATGGCGTGACGACCTTTCGTTGATAATTTCATGATTCGCCTCATTTGACTCCCAGGCGCGACACTGATGTGCGCGTCCCTGTGTTCATGAACCAATGTGTAATGATAATAATACTTGACTCTTTTAGTCAAGTATAAATCGCAACGAATTAAAATCTGCCGCCTGCGTGAACCGTGGGCGGGCGTGTAAAACTGTAGAACGTTTGGGGTATTAAGGCCTGTTCAGGGTGCTTCTGTCAAGCTGCCAGACGCCGGGCAAGGTCTTCCAGACCATCGGCTTTATTGAATAATTTATCTGTTGTATCAATAACCTGCTGTTCAGTCAGGCCCAGCATTTCGAGGCAGAAAGCGGGCATTCCCGGTTTGTCCGCTTCGCCGAGGTTGTGCATGGCGAGCGCCCGGTTGGCTATCAGAACCAGCTGTGAGTAGGCGGCATGCTGATCCCAGTAATCCTCGTCGTGATGGTGGCGAACCGCCACTACCAGTTCCTGTGGCAGGCCCCAGGCTTCCATCAGCCAGGCACCGATCTGGTCGTGGGTGACGCCCAGAACGTGTTTTTCCAGTTCGCAGGTCGGCATATCCGGGTTAGCCTGGGCAAACCGGTTGAGAATGAAAAACTCCGGTTGAAAGGTATGGCCGAGCACCAGTCTGCCCAGATTCTGAAGTAATCCGGCAAGGTAGGCAGTGCCGCGTGGCAGCTGCATTTGCTTCGGTAGTTGCCGTGACAGCAGTTCGACCAGACGCCCGGCGTAGACGGAGTGTTTCCAGAACGCGTCCAGGCCAAACGGGCCATCCTGCGGCACGCGCAGGGATTTGCCGATGGAAAAACCGAGTGCGAGGTTCAGGACGTACTCAAAACCCAGCACGCGCGCGATTGCTGTTTGCAGATTTTTAATACTGCCGGCATACCCATACAAAGAAGAGTTGGCATAGCGCAGCACTTGCGCTGACAGAGCGGGATCCTGCTCGATGATGTCGGCCAGCTGCCGTGCATTGGCACGAGGATCAGCGGCCAGCCGCAGGATCTGTGCAGCGGTTGCCGGCAGGGCGGGTAACTCGTGAAACTCTTCAATGTCGCGTTTGACACGCGCCGGCGTAAACTGGTCGACGACATGGGACAGGGAGTGATCGATATCACTGTAGTCTGCGCGCAGCGTAGCAGCGGGACGGGAAAACCGGCCGCTCAGCGCGCCTCCAAGCAGACCGCGGTAGGTGTCGTGCGACATCTGTACCAGGGTGGTGTGAATACCGGGTTCGAAGGTGATGACGTCAAACGAGTCCAGTGAGTCATCAATAATTACATCCAGGCCGTAGACAGGCGCAAGCGGTGGATAGGAGCGTGGCTCGCAATCGTCGAATATGGTGGCCAGCTGGTTACCAGGGACCAGTTCCAGGTCACGGTGCAGCAGCTTGCACAGTGCCTCGAAATCCAGAACGTGATCCGCGGGCAGAACCGCCATCAACAGGCCCTGCCCGTCAACCAGAATTACGGCTCTCACCAGTTGATGAACAGGCAGTTCGCAGGCATCCGCCGCTTGTGACAGGGTAGAGGTTCTCTGGTGCAGCAGTATTTCGTAGTTTATATCCTGGCGATCCAGAAATTCGCGAATATTGCTTGGTATTCCCATCCTGGGTGTCCTGTGTCCTGTGTATTTGTCAGAATAAAAGCAAGAACTGAACCAGTGTTGAAAAAATGTTTTAATTCAGTATCCTGAATACTTCAGAATATGTGGGGTGGCGGGCAGGTGACAAGGAATCGACGCTTTGCTCTTCGGAAAGAATCAGCAGTTTGCTAGAATCCCGCTAAGTACATAAATACAACGAGTGATTGGAGCTATTCTTATGGTAAGCGAAGTTAATGTCGCCAGTGAGCGGCGTGGTCGATCTCGGGAAAAACTGGCTACACTGGTCAAAACGCGCGGTGAAACGCTTTCCCTCTATTCCGAACTGGCCAGTCAGCGGCCATTTGAGGCAGACGAAGTCACCAATGAAGCCTTGCAGGAGTTTTGCCAGGCATTGATTGACTACGCGGCCAGCGCCCATTTCCAGTTATACCGTTATATTTCGGACAAGCTGGAGCGCCGTTCACCGGTACTTGATGTGGCTGACAGAATATATCCGAAGATCGTGCAAACCACAGACTCGATTCTTCGGTTTAATGATAAATATCAGGATGCTAACTTGATGAATGACGGCCGGGAGTTGCTCGCCCTGCTCGACGCCGACCTGTCAAGCCTGGGCGAAACCCTGGCGGAGCGCATTCAGCTCGAAGACCAGGTGATAGGCGCCATGACCGGAAAGGTGCATTAGCCTCGGGCCCTGTTTCCGGGGTAAACCGGGACATGAATCGCACACACTCTGAACAAGCGGACACTGCACTTGCTGAACTGTTGCAAATTATGGCGCGTCTGCGCGATCCGGATGGCGGCTGCCCCTGGGATCTGGAACAGGATTTTTCCAGCATCGCACCCTACACCCTCGAAGAAGCCTATGAAGTTGCTGAAGCTATCCAGCGCAACGACGCCGCAGACCTATGTGACGAACTTGGTGACCTGCTGTTCCAGGTGGTTTTCCACGCGCAGATGGCAAAGGAACGGGGCTGGTTCGATTTTTCCGACGTGCTTGCTGCGATCAACGGGAAATTAACCAGACGCCACCCGCATGTATTCGGCGACGAAAAGATTGCTGATGCCGGGGCCCAGGCGGAAGCCTGGGAACAGCATAAAATCAGGGAGCGGGCAGCAAAAGGGGCAGCGACTGACAGCGCACTGGACGGGGTGCCGTTAGCCTTGCCGGCGCTGGTGAGGGCACAGAAAATCCAGCAGCGTGCCGCGCGCGTCGGATTTGACTGGGATACGATAAAGGGTGTGGTCGCCAAACTGGACGAAGAGCTGGCCGAACTCAAACAGGCGCTGGCGGCACAGGAGTCTGCTGAACGTGTGCAGGAAGAGCTGGGCGACTTGATGTTCAGCGCCGTCAACCTCGCGCGTTTCCTGGACGCAGATGCTGAAACACTGTTGCGAAATGCCAGCCACAAGTTTGAATCCCGTTTTCGCCGGGTGGAAAGCCTGGTGCAACAGGAAAAGCGCACGCTGCGCGACTGCACGCTGGATGAACTGGAAGAGGTCTGGCAGGCCGCGAAGAAAATATTGGCTGGTGAGGCTCCGCCCTAGACCAGTTTGTACAGATTCCAGTACTCAGGAATTCCTAGTCTGCGGCCCGTAACCACTCCAGGAAAGGTCTTTCGATCAGACTGAAAAAGCGCTGCGCGGAGTCATTATGACGATCCAGTTCGTAGCGGCCGTTGACCGCGCAGACCCGATTGATGAAATATTTTGCCCGGCGTGCATCGATCTCGGCATCGTAAGCGGTCAGGTTGATCTGTTGCAGGTAATCCCAGAAATGCGGGTCTCTGGACAGAATGCACGCATTACGGCTGGCATTGCCCCCAGCCAGACTGTCTTTCAGACGCAGGCGACGCGCATGGGTAGAGCGAATCTTCGGTCGGGTCAAGGCTACCAGGTGGAGCAGGCAGTGGTTATCGTCTTCCCCGGCGATCGACCCTGATCGGCACAGGTAGGAGACTGTGCGTTTGCCTACCACCCGCAGTGTAATCGTGCCTTTGTCGTCGGGTGGCGTTGCAGTGGAAAGAACACCTTGTGCCGGGTAACTCATCGTCAGTCTCCTTGCTTGATGAAAGCCGGGCAGGAAGACGCTTCCATGCGTCGGGAATCTGTCCCTTGCCAAACAGGTAGCATCACCTGTGCCAGTTTTAACAGGCGCATGCAGATGCCCCGATGCAGCGCTGATTCAACCTTGTCCTGTTCATTATTGTGCGGCGCCTGCCGGGCGCCCTGTTGCGATTTGATAAATGACTGGAAATCATTATGGTATAGGTCCTCAGCTGCTATAGACAATGCACCGGATCAGAACGCCGGGTGCCCGGTTTCGACGGTTTGGAATAAATTTGCCGGGTTGTGTGCGAACTGGTCAAACACAAAGGGGAGTGAGATGAGCAGACTATTACAACTGGCAGCGCTGTTGCTGTTACCGGGTATGGCGCTGGCAGAAGACGGTCTGCAGGCAGCGGATACCTCCTGGATTCTGACATCGACAGCGTTGGTGCTGTTTATGACGCTGCCCGGTCTGGCGATGTTCTATGGCGGTCTGGTGCGTTCCAAGAACGTTTTATCGGTCATGTTGCAGTGTTTCGCTATCGCCGGAGTTGTTTCGATTCTATGGCTGGTTGCCGGCTACAGTATCGCATTTGCCGAGGGCTCTGATTATTTCGGTGGCCTGTCCAGAGTGATGTTCTCAGGTGTACAGGAAGATACGCTCAGTGGTGGTCTGCCAGAGTCCGTGTTTGCACTGTTTCAGATGACCTTCGCGATTATTACACCGGCGCTGAT